>NZ_JBANAZ010000037.1:0-92725 GCF_059803455.1 Bradyrhizobium sp. UFLA05-108
CGCCAACAAGACCGTCGACGTACGCCGCAAATCGTGTCTCGCTGGTTCCCTTTCCTCGGCGACCCATCTCAGATCCTGGATCTCGCGTTGAATCTCCTTCAATATGCGATTCTCACCCAGCTTGGTCCGTGGATTTCTGACTCAGTAAGACTAAGGCGGCATATTTTTACCATCGTGGGGCCCGAACGCGAACCACAAGTCTCCTGGCCGGGCGCCGGCAGCTGATTGAGCGGTCATGACGGATTTTCATCCGATTTGGGGCGGTGCAGAGCCGATTCGACGCATCCGAGCAGAACCTTCTCGTCGATGGGTTTGGTTAGGTAGCCAACGACGCCCTGACCCAGAGCCCGAGCTCGTGCACTGTCATCGGGGTAAGCGGTAATCAGAATTGTTGGTATGTCATAGCCAGATCCCACCAAGCGGCTATGCAACTCGATCCCAGTCATGCGCGGCATGTGGACATCAAGGATCAAACAGGAGGTATGGCGGAAGTTGGGAGACGCCAAAAAATCCACTGCGGACGGGAAGGTCTCAATCGTGAAACCCATAGCCTCCATGAGACCCGCTAACGCCGCGCGAGAGTGCTCATCGTCATCGACGATCGAAATTTGAATCTCGCTAGACATATCCCCGCCTTGATTACTGGGGATGCGGTCCGCCGCATCTCGCGTTCCGTGTCCATCTCAAGAAAGGCACTGCGCGGCTGTCATCGCACCGTAGCGACAAGGATCTGAACTGGCGATTATGCGGTGGACGCGCGAACGCCATACTTCGGAATCATCGATGCTATACTTTGGAATAGCTGAAGCAGAACTTCTGAATAGTTCAGCTCGGTTGAGCAACGTCCGAATGCGTGCGCTGTTGCCAGGTGGTTGCGCTCGACGCGGCAGCAGGGCCTTCCGGCAACGATCAAAAGCATGAGTTGGTTTGCGCAAGCAACCACCGTCTTTGCCGATGGATACGCATGCCATCATGAAGCGATTAGGACCGCGGCGACGTTATGCCGAGCGTCTCCGCTATTTTGACAAGCTCGGCTAGAGATTGCGCACCCATCTTCTGCATTACGTGGCCGCGGTGCGCCTTCACAGTGATCTCAGCGACTTTCAGCTGGAAAGCGATCTGCTTGTTCTTTAAGCCAGTGGTTACGAGAGCCAGCACTTCTCGCTCGCGCGGGCTCAACCGGTCGAGACGCGAGTTCAGGTCCGCGAGCCGCTGCTCTGCCTTCCGCCGCGTCCGATCGCGCTCCAGCGCGATCGCCACTGCGTCAAGCATATCTTGATCGCGGAACGGCTTGGTCAGAAAATCCACAGCGCCCGCTTTCATCGCCTTGACCGACATCGGAATGTCGCCGTGGCCGGTCATGAAAATGATGGGAATGGAAGCGTTCCCTTTCGACAGCTCGGTTTGGAAATCGAGACCGCCCACCCCCGGTAATCTGACGTCAAGTACGAGGCAACCCACCACGTCGGGTAACACTTCGCTTTCGAGTAGCTCCGCGGCCGACCCAAACAGCTTGACCTTGAAGCCGACCGAGTTGAACAGATCTCCGAGTGAGTCGCGGAAGGCCTTGTCATCGTCAACGACGACGATAGTTGGCTCCTCGGCAACCGCACGCTTTTGAATAGATTGCTGCGCCACGAGATAAACTTCCGATACGCGACAACTTGGTGCAAAAATATCACCTTCACGAAGGCCGTTCAACACATGACACCGCGCGAGTTCCAGCGTGGAACGCCATAGTTCGTGATGGCGAGAGAAGTTCGCCAGCTCGATGGTCCTCGGCCCCTTGCTGTAAGCCGGCCGATGAAATGTCAGCTCATCCCGTCCACGCTCCATTAGCAGCGACAGATTTGCGGAACGCCCCTACGATCGCTCTATGGCCTTTGGGCGGGGCCGTTCCCCTTGCGCCGCTTCAGCTTTCGGTCGCGTTGCTGAACTCCCGCGGCGGGCTTTCTGCTTTCTGTTCGCTAAGAGCCTTCCGGCTCGCGGAGCCAAGATGCAAAATCAGTCTTAGCCGGTCGCCGGCGAGCGATGGGAGTGCCGACTAGGCCAGATCTCCGATTTGCCGTGTGCTAACAGTGGTATAGAGACCGAAATGATCCGTTTACGTGCGATACCGTGCTCACCGCTACGGTCGGAAGAACGGATTCCGCCAGGACCATCGCTCGTAGATGATGTCTTCTTCAGGCTCGTGAGCTGCTTTCCTAGCGGGCACCCAAAGCCTGATCGTCCTCATCGCAATGTGAGGCCGAGATGCCTCCACCTTCCGAATAGCAAAAATTGGTCGCGACGTCGCAGGTCATTTATATGTCATGAGAGTAGCCACGCTTCGGCGGTAATCCGTGGGGGCAATTCCCGTCGCCTTCCGGAACGCCGTGGCGAACGCGTTAGGACTGCTGAAGCCTACCGCCCGACTGATTTCCGTCATCGAGCCTGCTCGGTTTGCCAGCAGTAACTTGGCGTGCTCAACACGACGCTTGGTCTGGTATTGATGCGGCGGCATTCCGAGCGATCGCTTGAATACCCGGCAGAAATGATACGGGCTCAGACGAGCGAGCTGCGCCAGCGTGCCAATCGGTATCCGCTCATTGAGATGTTCCTGGATATAGGCGGTGACGAGTCGTTGCTGCCACGGTGCAAGGCCACCTTGGAGTTGAGGTTGAACGCTGGGCATCCCGCAAGCGAAACGCGCAACTTCATGTATGAGCAGAGTACCTAGACTCTCGAAGTAGGTCGGGTCTCCTGCGGGGCTCTCGACGAACGTCTTCAGCTTGAGCGCGGTGTGCCATAGCGTTTCGTCTTCGAATAGAAGGCGTGGAGCGTCCGGTAGGTCCGTGATCTCACGCTTAGAAAGAGCCTTCAGCTTCTCAGGTTCGAAGTAGAAGTACATGAGCCGCATCTGCGACCCCTGCGGCTCGTGCCAATCGTGAAATTCGCGGCCAGCCGGCACGAATGTCAGCTTCCGCTCAAGGTTCCGGAGCGCTGATCGCTGCAAACCTTCCACAAATGTCTCTCCGTCGCGGCGCTCCCCCTTCTCGTACATCACGAGCATATGCATTGGAGCCCGATAGTGATGTTGGATTTTGCCTCGGCTGGTGGATCGCACAGATTCGGCGGCCATGCCGTGCCCTGTTACGGTTAGGCGTGCCACAGCCTCGGAAGGAGAGATTTCAACGACGGGATGGATCGCGTTCGCCGCGACGTCACCATCCAATTGGCGAGCTGGATCGAAAGTGGAGCAGTCATGGTCGCCTCCAATGATCGGGGATCGAGTTATCGGAGGCGACACTTGCGATCCCGAAAGTTGCTGCAGATCTTCAGGGTCATGCCGCGAATCGCGTGGCTTCGATAAATTCTCGCGTAAACGGAGTTGCCGGAGCCCGGCCCGCAGCTTGGAGGGCAAAAGTAGGGGGCGGCCTTCTGCCATCGCTTCTCCCGTTCGCTTGAATTGGAGTCGTGCTGTCAACTGATCGTCATCGGCTAGACGCATGGGGTCGAACTCCGGGTTCCTATACAGGATTGCGTTCATCCATTCCGTTGTCGCGATCGTGGTGCCCGTGCTGGGGCCAGTAGGGCCCCGTGTCGGGCCAAGCGGCAGCTTCCTTCGCCCGAAAGCTGCTACAAGCGATGCGTGGTGAGCAGCCTGCCCTGCGGCACGCAAGTCCTCAATTGCACTCGCATTTGCGCGTCTGACAGGAAGGGCGAAAGGGAGTTAGACTTTGGCAGGCCAGGGCTGCGACTTTTGGATATCCCGGTTTCGACTTAGTTGGCGCGGAACGTCACTTCGCCGATTCCGATTTCTGAAACGTCGCGCGCGCGGACCCAATTTGATGAGGTCTCCCTCAACGTCGCGTGCATGCTGCAACGCGCTGACAAGCCGGAAGGTTGGGTCTGCCAGTCCTGCCCGCAACGACTGTTTCTTCCACCGCGTGTTATTCGGCCTGCAATATTGGTTCTGACGCATTTTGGGTGGGGTTAAACGATTGTTGTATGGCGTTGAGTCTCTCCGAAAATGCACTACACGAATTTAAACTGCATCAAAGTTGAGTTAGCACCCAATATTGCCCCCAAAGCTGGGGTCGGCGCCCAAATGTTGAATGCCGATTGACGCCCGCGTTGGGTGTCGTCGAAGCGACGTCTGGAGTGGCCCAACAGAGCGTGTGCGTGTTCTTCTCTGGTGAAGAGCCGGAATCCTCGCGCGGTCCGCAATGCGAATCGTCCGTGATCGATTAGATCGCGCGCACGCGCTATCAGCAACAACAGATGTTCGCCACGATCATGCTGGCCTTTCGGCTCGGCGACATGCCGCACATTCTGATCGCTACCACGCCGTTCCTATCAGTTCGTTCCGCTCCATGGTAGGCGTTTGCCTCATGCTGTCGCTCGGTACGCCGGTGCACGGGCGTGGTGACTATGAGAGTCATCGCTCGCGGCGTCCTCTATGGAAGCGGCGCCTGGTGCTTCGTTTGCCCGCGGCACATCCCGATATTTGGGGTCGCCGACTATTCCTAACGATTATTCGTCAACGACTAACATTCCAAAGTTGAATTATCGTTTTCCAGAACGGACGGCCACCATGCAAGAAACATAAGCGGACAGGTGCCGCGAGGGACGCCGTTGGGGGAGAACTAGAATGGACGACGAAGTTTCGAAGCGGCATCCGATCAATACGCCGATCAAACCCTTCGCGGAGACCTTGAGTGGTTTTCGCATGCTAGACATCCGAACCGACCGGCTGCTTTCATCGTGGCTGCGAGAGGAAGGCGTTCCTGACGGCGCCCTGACGGCGAACGAACTTGCCCCCGATTTCCTTCTCCCCGAGGTAAATGGAAAGCTCGTTTCATCTTTCCAATTGCGACAAACTGCACCTTTGATCGTCACCTTCGTTTACGGGACTTGGTCCCCATTGTGCGCAGCTGGTCTACGCGCTCTTCATGAGGCCACCCCTAGTATCCGCGCTGCGGGCGCCAGAGCAATTGCCATAACGCCCGAGGCTGGAGACTTGCTACACAATATCAAACGCGATTGCCGACTGGATCTGGAAATCCTCTCCGACCTAGATCTTGGGGTGAGCCTTTCGTTCGGCTTGGTGTCCGTAGTGCCGGCGGAGATAGTGAGCCGTCTCTTGCGGCGCGGCCTTGATCTCTGCGCTCCCCATGGCTTCTCCTTTTCGATGTTGCCAACGCCGGCCACCTATGTCCTCGACCAACGAGGGATCATCCGTCGAGCGTGTGTCGGGCCGGACTCCATCACGGGAGCGAAGATCGAAACCGTGCTTGCCGCCCTGTCCGAATTGGACGGGGCCTAAGCCTCGCCCTTAGAGTCGGGCCGAAAATGAGACGAGCGACAGGGGGCCGCGATTTGGGTCAAGGAGCCACCTTGTGCGTCATTCTTGCGAACATTGTCGTTGTTCGAGGCAGGGGCAGACGAGCGGCGAAGTTTGTCCAGCGCACTCGTCCAGTCGCGAACACGAGCAACTTTGATAAAGGCATCGAGCGCCGGCGAATACTGCCTCCCCGCCACGGCCAAAAGCTGCACCTCTCGCCGGACGGGGTCGCCCTCAATTGGAATAGCAGTGAGCGACGGCAGTCTGGGAGCGTGCTCTGGCGCCAAGATGGCTCCAAAACCGGCGGATGCCATCTGCTGAAGATGCCCTTCCTGATCGCTCCTGTGCACAACCTTAGGGCCTGGATGGTCGGCAAAACAAGCCTGTTTGAATCGGCCTGCGACGTCGCATCCGAGTCTTTCGAGAAATACCACCTCATGCAAGTCTTGGAGCGGGATAACGGTTCGCCCCGCCATCGGATGTCTCCGAGATAGAACGAGCACACACCGCTCCTCGAAGAGCGGCCAGCGGTCGATACGTTCAGGTAGCTCCACCGCGTCACCGACGAGTGCGGCATTGATCTCGCCATCCAGAAGCATCGCAACGAGCGCGTTGGCATCCGCCTCGCGCAGATCGACCTGAAGGTCAGGGATGATCCTGGCGAGCTCCAAGAGCAATTCCGTAATGAGCGCGGCGGAGACTGACGGCACCAGCCCGATCTTGAGCGGGGCGATTGTCTTCTTTTGATAGCCTCGCGCCTGAAGCCGTACGGCCTCCGCGGCGGCAAATATTTTCTCCAGCGTGGGCAAAATCATCTTGCCCAGGTCGGTGAGCTGGGTGAGGTGACGTTCACGGTGAATCAACGCGCCACCGAGTTCTTGCTCGAGCTTTTGTATCGCCTTTGTCAGCGCCGGCTGGGTCACGTTGCATTGCTCCGCGGCCCGCGTAAAATTGAGCGTCTTTGCTAGGGCTAGAAAATATCGCACCTGATAAAGCTGGAGCTGCATACTCATACTCGAAAGATTTGCCGCGGTTCGGCGCGTTCCAGTTCGTTGCCATAATAGGCAGGGTCGATGGCCAAGCGGTTTGTCGCGGAGCTTCCGCGGAAGCAGATGTTGTGCGTCGGCTCGGAATTGTCGACCCGCGCCTTACGGCGAGTGTTCTCACCGATGGTGTTTGCTATTAACGTCGCGGTTGCGTAGGCGAGACAGTTAAATGTCAGGGTTCGCATTGCGATCGGCCCTGCCATCTTTTCATCAAGTGTTTTTTGCTCATTTAGGGATCTCCTAAGGTCTCTGTTCTGGACGGTTGGAAGGGGCCGCGGGAAGCGTGGCACACTCACGCTTGTCAAAGAGATTCCCTGCTTCCGCCCGGGCCACGGGTCATGGCGAGCAGATGCCCACGGTCCTAGCCATAAAGCAGACCAAGATTTGCAATTGTCCTGTCCCAAGACTAGGACATCAGCTCAATCCGAGGGTCCGAAACACATGCCCGATCGTCCAAATCTTGCATTGCCTCGATCCGATCTCGATGTGCTGATGACAACCTTGGATGTCGACGTCATTGGGCTCATCGAGTGTTTGATCAGTCCAGGTTGGCGCCTGTCATTCGGGAGCGCGGACGCGCCTGCTATCCACTACAATCTTTCCGGGACCGGACGAATGGTTGTAAGTGGCTTCTCCGCATTTCCTCTGGTACCTCACACACTTGTCATCACACCGGCCAAGAAGCCGTTTCACATCGAGGTCGATGACCGCACAGCGGCCACGACAGTGAATGTGGTCGAGGCGCAATGGGATCCGCGCTTCGGCGAGCGTATTCAGCGATTCGTCGCCGGGGAGGTCGACCCAATGGTCATGCTAATCTGCGGGTACTTTCGCGCCACCTTCGGTTCGTCGATCGACCTCTTTGCGAGCCTTTCCACGCCGATTGTCGAGCGTTTCGAACCCGAAGATGAACTGGGGTCAAAGTTGCAGGCTGCTTTGGCAGAAATCAGCGGCCGGCAGGTTGGAATGCAGGCGATGACGACCGCCATCCTGAAGCAGGTGCTCGTCACGCTGGTCCGTCGGAGTCTAAAGTCGACGAGCGTTTGGCTCGAACGCTTTTCTATCCTGAGTGACCGTCAAATCGCTCTTGCGTTTGCCGATATGTTGGCGCGACCATCGGCCGATCACTCCGTCATGGCCTTGGCGCAGAAGGCCGGCTTGAGCCGATCCGCATTCATGGCGCGCTTTGTACGCGCGATAGGATGTTCGCCAATGGTCGCACTCCGGCAAATTCGGATGAAGCGCGCAGTTGATATGCTCGCCGCGAGGACATTTTCTGTTGAGCAGATCGCGCGGGCGGTTGGTTATAGGAGCTCCAGCAGCTTTCTCCGAGCCTTTCGCCAAGCGCACGGATACTGCCCAGCAGAATCTGAGGGTGGTGGACAGAACTCCGATTGAAGATACGGCGCATGGTGACGGCAGCCGCGGCAGGCAAGGCCGCCGCGATGCGATCGCGTCTGAATTCAGGTCTATGATAGATAGTTGTCGGAGATAGTTACAGTGCATTTCCCTCTATCCGGCGGCGACGGCATCCTCACGACTAATTCGCAGTATTCGTTTAAGGTGTGCTTCCTCTGCTGCCCGCGCGCGGCGCGGCGGCTCGGCGCAATGGCTTCAATCCTTGGAGGCTGCCGCGCGTGCTCGGGCGGCGAAATGAACCTCAGGATCGGACGTAGCCGACGAAATTAGAAATTCCCTTTGGACATGCATTCTTTCGGTGGACTACGGGATTGTGCGAAGGGGGATGCTCACGCTGATTGAGGCCAACGCAGAAAGCCGGCAGATCAGGGTGGGGGACGCTAAACTGCTCGCCCCGACCCAACGAGAGAAAGCCTTGCCGACGATCTTCCGGGAGAATGCGGGCGAGCTGTCGTCGAGAGCACCGGCCGCGATGATTGTGTTGTCATCTGCCTCAGCACACGATGGAGATGTCGAAATTCTGGGCGCTACTGGACATCGAAACGATAACCGACAGTAATTTGCGGGATCGTCTCCGGCGTGATGCAATACTCGTGAGCTCGCAGACGCTCCAATGGCACAGTCCTTCGTCGCGAGCCGCAGTCGGAAGTGAGCGAATTCCCGGCCTACGGGTTGGCTTCGAGGAGATCGGAAAGTTGAAGCTGAGCTTCACCGCCTACAGCAATCCTGGTAATTTCTTGCGTATCGCCGCAAAGCTGCTGCCTTGGCTTTGGGGGTCGACAGCCTTCGCCTTCGCGCTTGGTCTCTTTGGAGCATTCGGCGCGCCACCCGACTACCAGCAAGGCGAGACGGCGCGCATCATGTACATCCATGTCCCCGCCGCCTGGACAGCGATGCTTGCCTACATGCTCATGGCGACGTCTGCGCTCGGATCCTTAGTTTGGCGTCATCCACTTGCCGACGCAACACAAAGGGCGGCTGCGCCGCTTGGCGCAGCTTTCACCTTCATCTGCCTCGTCACGGGCGCCCTCTGGGGCAAACCGATGTGGGGCACATACTGGGTCTGGGACGCTCGTCTTACCTCTGTGTTGGTTCTGTTTCTCATCTATCTCGGTCTGATCGCGCTCTGGCAAACGATCGAGGACCCGAGCAGGGCGGCACGAGCAGTCTCGATCATGACCTTGGTGGGCTTCATTAACATCCCGATCGTGAAGTTCTCGGTTGATTGGTGGAACACTCTCCACCAGCCGGCTTCAGTGTTCCGGATGGAAGGCTCGGCGATCGCTGGCTCGATGTTATGGCCGCTAATCGCTATGGCGCTCGCATACACGCTTTTGTTCGCAACCCTCCACGTAATGGCGGTCCGTAATGAGATCATGCGACGCCGAGCCCGGCGGCTTGCAATCACGCTGGCGGCCGTGGGCGAACCCGCGATGGCTCGCATGCCGCCTGCCGAAGTGACGTCCTGAGCAGATCATGATGCAGCACAGTGGAGTCATCATGGCGGCGTTTCTGGTGACGGGCGCCGTTCTGACCGGAATGATCGCGGCGGTCCTCATCGACTATCGCGCTCAGCTCCGTACCTTGCGTCGTCTGCTACCTGAACAGTCGGATCGGCGATGAGCAAAATGCCAGCCTCGATTCACCTCCCAGCGAGCGTTGCGGCCCCTCGACGCGCACTGGCGCGCCTGCGCGTGATTATCCCGCTTCTGGTCTTCTTCGGAATTGCGGCATTACTCCTGGTGCGGCTCGGCTCCGGAGACCCATCGCGCGTGCCCTCGGCTCTGATCGGCAAGCCAGCACCGCAGTTTGCGCTGGAGCCCCTCGATGGGCTTTCGACGTCCGGTCCGCCTGGCTTGTCGAGCGCCGATCTGCGGAGGGGGCACGTGACCATCGTGAACGTGTTCGCGTCATGGTGTGTTGAGTGCCGGGAAGAACATGGGGCTCTGATGGCGTTGGCGAGCGACCGGACGCTGCAGCGACAGGGGGTGAAGCTTACTGGCATCGTCTACAAGGACGATCCCAGAAACGCGCTAGCCTATCTCAACGCCAACGGGAACCCCTTCGCACAGGTTGGCACTGACCGGTCCGGCCGAACGGGGATCGATTTCGGCGTCTATGGCGTCCCCGAGACCTATGTGATCAAGGGCGATGGCACAATCGCCTACAAGCTGATTGGTGGCATCTCGGAAGCAAGTCGACCTGCTTTGATGGCCGCCATTGAAGAGGCAGAGCGTCCATGACGACCGCCTTTCAAGCTCCCCATCTCCGCGCGACGGATGCAAGAAGGCGTTTTCTTGCCTCGGCATGTAATTCCATCCACTTAAATAATTCAGGAGTGAGCGATCAGACCATGGAAGCGGAACACTCAGAAGCAGTCCGATTGTCAAGGGCGGCGAATGTCCGACGACGTGGTGCGTTACGCAGTGGCAAAAACCAACGGAGGCCTTGAAACGTGCTCTGGGCGGTCTTTGCAATGATGACGTCCGCGGTCGTGCTGGCGCTCGCCCGGTCGCTCTCTGAGCGGCGCGAGGGCCTTGGTGCTCACGATTCCGATGTCACCTTCTATCGAGGCCTTCTGGCCGAAGCGGATGATGACGTCCGCTGTGGACTGGTAGCACCCGAGGATGCCGTGGCGACGCGTGCCGAGATCGGGCGCCGGCTGCTCGCGTCGCTCAACTCGGCGTCGGAGGGTCGGCCGCGTTTGTCGTGGCGCTGGCAGCCGAGACGCACTGTCGCAGCCGTGGCGATCGTCCTAGTGCTGCCACTCGTCGGACTCGCGTCGTACCTCAAGGTCGGCGCTCCCAGCCAGCCTGACATGCCGATCGCCTCGAGGCGCAGGGGTGGGGACGTCACCTTCGCTGCCGCCGTTCCTGACATCCACGCCGGCCAAACCCGGTCTGACATTGCATCGCTTCCTCCAGAGCAGCGGAGCGACGCGATCCGCGGGATGGTAGGAGGGCTCGCCGAGAAGCTCTCGAAGAACGGCCACGACCTTCAGGGATGGCTGCAACTGATTAAGTCTTACGCCGTATTGGGTGAACGCCAAAAGGCCGAGGCGGCCGTCGCAAGCGCACGTGCCCAGTTAGCAGGCGATGCGCAAGCGCCGGCACGCATCGACGAACTCGTCAGGCAGCTCGGTTTGAAGGGATAGACCGTGACCAGAAAAGGCGGGCGGCTCGCTATCATCAACGCAGCAGGCTTCACTTTGGCCATCGCGGTAGGGCTCATCCTGTTTGCGTTGCGCGACAGTATTGTCTTCTTCTACGGGCCGACCGAGATGGCCGAAAGAGCGCCGCCGCGAGGAACACATCTGCGTATCGGCGGCTTGGTGAAACGTGGCTCACTTACCCGCGGTGGATCGTCGACTGTCGTCTTCGCGGTGACCGACCTGAAGCACGACGTCAAGGTCAGCTACACTGGCTTGCTGCCGGATCTCTTCCGCGAAGGACAGGGCGTCGTGGCCGAGGGCACGGTGGAGGGACCGGGTCTTTTTCATGCCGATACCGTGCTCGCCAAACACGACGAGCGATACATGCCCAAGGACGTAGCCGACAAACTCAAGCAACAAGGCGCTTGGCGCAGCGAAAGATCCGCGCGAGCGGAATAGCGCCGCGCTCCACGAAACATCGCTGCCGATGGGACCAAATGGATGATCGTCGAAACCGGACATTACGCGCTCGCTCTGGCTCTCGCCGTCGCGCTGCTTCAGTCAGTTCTGCCACTCTGGGGGACCCGCAGTGGTGATTCTGGAATCGCTTCCATTGCGGTCCCGGCCGCAATCACCCAGTTCCTTTTGTTGGGCTATGCCTTCGCGGCACTGACTTACGCCCATGTGGTGTCCGACTTCAGTCTCGTGACAGTCGCCGAGAATTCGCTCACCACCAAACCACTTGTATACAAAATCGCGGGCGTCTGGGGCAATCATGAGGGATCCATGCTGCTTTGGGTTCTGATCCTGGCGGCCTTCGGAGCGACAGTGGCGATTCTCGGGCGCGGCATGGCGAACGAATTGCGAGCCAATACGCTAGCAGTCCAAGGCTGGATCTCCCTTGCGTTCCTCTGCTTCATTCTGTTCACCTCCGATCCCTTCGTACGACGGTTTCCGGCGCCTTTTGAAGGCCAGGACCTCAATCCGCTGCTTCAAGATTTGGGCCTCGCGATACACCCGCCGCTCCTTTACCTCGGTTATGTGGGTTTCTCGATCGTGTTCTCGTTCGCGGTGGCGGCGCTGATCAGCGGCCGACTAGACGCCGCTTGGGCTCGCTACGTTCGGCCTTGGGTACTGATTGCCTGGATCTTTCTGACGCTTGGCATCGCCATGGGCTCGTACTGGGCCTACTATACCTTAGGCTGGGGCGGGTTCTGGTTCTGGGATCCAGTCGAGAACGCGTCGCTCATGCCCTGGCTTGCGGGTACAGCGCTCCTGCATTCGGCTGCCGTCATGGAGAAGCGCGAAGCCCTCAAGATCTGGACGCTGTTTCTGGCGATACTTACATTCTCGCTATCGCTGCTCGGTACATTCCTCGTGCGCTCAGGGGTGCTGACCTCCGTTCATTCCTTCGCCAGCGACCCGGCGCGCGGCGTCTTCATCCTGGTCATCCTGACTGCGTTCATCGGCGGTTCCCTCGCGCTTTATGCCTGGCGAGCGCCTTCCTTGAGCCAGCGTAGTCTGTTCGCTCCTGTGTCTCGCGAGAGCGCGCTGGCCGTCAACAACCTGCTGCTCACCACGTGCTGCGCTACGGTTCTGACCGGCACGCTCTATCCGCTGGCGCTTGAGGCTCTGACCGGGGACAAGATCTCGGTCGGCGCACCATTTTTTAATTTGACGCTCGGTCCGCTAGTGGCGCTGGTCGTTCTCCTGATACCGCTCGGTCAGTCGCTCGCCTGGAAGCGTGGCGACCTGCTCGGTGCGGCGCAACGGGTGACGGTCGCCGCCTTGGCCGGCCTTGTGGTCGCCCTTGTGCTCGTTGCTATCATCCAAGGCGGCCCTGTCCTCGCAGCGGTCTGTCTCGGTCTCGCCGTCTACCTCATCGTCGGTTCGTTCGCCGATGTGGCGGCGCGTATCTGGACACGTGGGCAGCCCGCTCGAGTGATGCTAGCCCGCGCGGTCGGGCTACCGCGCTCCGCCTGGGGGGCGGCAATCGTTCACGCCGGCTTTGGCGTGACACTCATGGGCTTGGCGGCGACCGGTTGGGGCGTGGAGCGGATCGCGACCGTCAAGCTAGGCCAGGGGATCGATCTCGGCCCCTATCAAGCCACCATCGAGAATCTTCGATCGCGACAGGGGCCGAACTATTCCGAAGTCCTAGCCTATACGGTCATCAGCCGGGGCGGCGCCGCCGTGGCCACCGTCGAGCCCGCCAAACGCAGCTTTCCCGCGCGAGAGACCACCGTCACCGAGGCTGGCATCGTGACGCTGGGTTTTGGCCAGATCTACATTTCGCTCGGGGACCAGCACGCGGATGGTTCGATCGACGCACGCATGTTCTGGAAGCCCCTTGTGACAGCCATCTGGATCGGCGCCGTCATTATGGCGTTCGGGGGGATCGTGTCGATGTCCGATAGACGCTTCAGAATCGGCTTCACGCGCCGCGCGGCTCGCGTCCGCGCCATCGCCAACTCCGCAGCGCCGGAGCCCGCCGAATGACTTCGCTTCGTCGCATTCTCCTGCTTTCGATCGTACTCGCAGGCCTCGCGCCCAGCTTGGCAAGGGCGGTACAGCCAGACGAGGTCCTGCCCGACCCGAAACTTGAGGCGCGCGCGCGCGCTATTTCCGCCGGGCTGCGCTGCCTAGTCTGCCAAAATCAGTCGATCGACGATTCGAACGCAGAGCTCGCGCGGGATCTCCGACTGCTAGTGCGCGAACGCCTTAATCTCGGCGAGAGCGACGAGCAGGTCCGCGCCTTTCTGGTGAAGCGTTACGGGAACTTTATCCTGCTGAAACCACCGCTCGATTTGGATACCGCCTTCCTCTGGGGAATGCCGCCTTTGGTGCTCGCAGCGGGCGGGATCGCTCTCCTGTTCGGTCTGCGCCGCCTGCGGTCCACGCCGGCGGCGCCCTTAAGCCAAGCCGAGCGGGATCGGCTCGCGGCTGTGTTAGACGCCGATACTCCGCTGTAGGCATTTCCTGATGGTCAAGCGGTCTTAGCTTCGGAGGCGTGCGGAGTCGATCCACGGCGGCGCCCCCCGAAAGCAAACTCTTTCGTCTGCATCGCTCGTCATTCTCCCGCGCCGCGAAGTGCTGCGGCTGCGGCGATTGGGGCGAGGGCGACGGATGCGAGCCCGAGTGCGCAGAGGATCAAGAAGGGCGTCAGAAAGGGCACTGTGCCACTCTGCGCCGCGGAGACACCGAAGATCAGCACCGGAACGGCTAGTGGCACGACGAGGATCGATAGCAAAAGACCGCCGCGCCGCAGCGAGACGGTAAGGGCTGCACCGATTGCTCCCAGAAAGGTGAAAGTCGGCGTACCAACCAACAACGTCGCTGGCACCGCCCAGAGCGCCGGGCCGTCCAAGTCCAACATCAAGCCAAACAAAGGCGAGAGCAAAGCGAGCGGCAGCCCCGTGACAGACCAGTGAGCCACGCACTTCAACAGAACAATGAGTTCTAGCGGCGCCGGCGAGAGCAACATCTGGTCCAGCGAACCGTCCTCGTGATCCGCCTGGAACAGACGGTCAAGGCCCAATAAAGTCGCGAGCAGCGCCGCTATCCACAGAATGGCTGGACCGATGCGCGACAGCAAGTGCAGGTCAGGTCCGATCGCGAAAGGTACGACCGTCACGAGACTGAGGAAGAAGACCAGGCCGAGAACCCCGCCACCACCGATGCGGCGCGCCAGCAAGAGGTCGCGAAGAAAAACGAGGAGGAGAATACGGGTCATGGCCCCCATCCAGCGTCGCCATCGTGTCGAGACTGCTCCCGGGAAATTGAAAGAGCGGCGTGACCTCTCCTCTCCCGACCTTGAGACAGGCGGCTACGGAGGTGCGGGCCGCGCCCCAACGGGACGATCCTCACCTCGCTTCGAGCCTGACTTGAATTGTCCCGGGTAGACCGAGTTGTTCGTGGGTTGCGGCGAGCATCAATCCTCCGCTTGCGAGATGGTCGGCGGCAACAGCCTTCAGCAAGGCGCGTGCATGCCGGTCGAGTGCGGTTAGCGGCTCGTCGAGCAGCCAAAGAGGGCGATCGGTAATCAGGAGCCGGGCCAATGCGACGCGGCGGCGCTGTCCCGCGGAGAGATAGCCGACAGGCAGATCGAGAACGTGGGCTAACTCCATACGGCCCAGCGCCTCTAACGGGGTTAGCCGACCTCGCCCTAAAAGTCCCCGGCCGATGTCGAGGTTTTCGCGGGCCGTCAACGCCGATTTCAGCCCGTCGAGATGGCCCACGTAGTGGAGGCGCTCTGCCAGGAGCGCCGTATCCGTGGCTTCGGACTCCACCCATGATATGCGGCCGGATCCAAGCGGCAAGAAACCGGCGATCGCACGCAAAAGTGTGGATTTGCCCACGCCATTGGGACCCCTCACTTCGGCGATTTCGCCCGAGCCCAGTCGCAAAGATACCCCGCCGAACACCACGCGCTCGCCGCGCGCGACGGAAAGATCCTCGATCAGGAGATGGCACCGCTGCGTGATATCCATTTTCATTTTCGGTTGCCCGTTGTCTCGTTCGGATCGTCTTCGAACGCCCGGTTGGAGTGCTTATCGAAATGAACAATTCTGGATCAGCATGTTCGAGCGAAAGGCGGCGCCGTTGGGGAGAACCGCCCAAGAGGATGAGGCAGTTCAGTTCTTCGGGATTGCCTACTTGAAGGATGCGAGCCCGATTGTGATCGTCGTCAGCAAGATGTGCCATGCGATGACCCATGCAAACTAGCCGCGTGATAGAAGCACTGGATTGGGGCGCATCACATCTTTTGTCCGAAGGCGTGTCGAAAAGGGGGGCGGGTATGCCCTCAAACGACTTTCGTTGGATGGTCCATCGTCCCAACTTGGCTGCCTCGGCCGCAACCTGGGACACGCGACGCCTTGCCGGCTTGGTCTGCGCCCGCCGGGTAGCCGAGGCGCCTTTCGATGCACAATCCGGGGAGGCGGTTGCAAAGGGGCCCAAGCACGGCCCTCAGGCAAGAGAGAGGGTGTCCCAGGTCTCAGCGAGCGCAGCAGCGAGTTCCGCTATGTGGGTATCCCCGTGATATGGCGACGGCGTGATGCGAAGACGCTCCGTCCCGCGGGGAACGGTCGGATAGTTGATCGGCTGGATATAGATGGCGTGGCGCTCTAGAAGGTGATCGGCGGCCGCCTTACACAATTCCGCATCGCCGACAATCACAGGCACGATGTGGGTTTCGGTCGGGAGGACGGGAAGCCCGGCGGCTTGGAGCGCCTGTTTCGTTGCAGCGGCTTGCCGTTGGTGTGCTTCGCGCTCAGCAGACGAATGCTTCAGGTAACGAACGGACGCACGGGCTGCGGCGGCAATTGGTGGAGGGAGTGCCGTCGTGAAGATGAATCCGGGCGCGAAGCTGCGCACCGCGTCGCAGATCGATCGCGACGCCGAGATATAGCCGCCAATGCAGCCGAATCCCTTGGCGAGGGTACCCTCGATCACGGTCACGCGGTGCATCACGCCATCACGCTCGCTGATCCCGCCCCCGTGAGCGCCGTAGAGGCCCACAGCGTGAACCTCATCGAGGTAGGTCATCGCGCCATACCGGTCCGCAAGGTCGCAAATGGCGCCGATCGGCGCCACATCGCCATCCATCGAGTACACGGACTCGAACACGACAAGCTTGGGGCGGTCTCCTGCCTCGCGCAGCAGCGCCTCGAGGTGACCGAGATCGTTGTGGCGGAAAATCCGCTTTGCGCAATTTGATTGACGGATGCCTTCGATAATCGAATTGTGGTTGAATGCATCAGATAAGACCACGCAATCCGGGATCAGCTTACCGATCGTCGAGATGCTGGCCTGGTTCGATACGTAGCCGGAGGTGAAGACTAGGCTCGCTTCCTTGCCATGCAGATCAGCAAGCTCACCCTCTAAATCAACCAAGGGCGAATTATTTCCGGCGATGTTGCGCGTTCCACCCGCTCCTGCGCCGCAGCGGTGAGCCGTCGCGGTCAGAGCGCTCACGACCTCCGGATGCTGTCCCATGCCGAGATAGTCATTCGAGCACCAAACCGTGATCTCCGTAACGGTTCCGTCAGACCGGCGCCATTTGGCGGCTGGGAAGCTGCCGGAGATGCGCTCGATGTCGGCGAAGACGCGATAACGCTGTTCCCCGTGCAGGCGCTCAAGAGAGTCTTGGAAATGACGTTCGTATGCTTCAGCCGCACAATTGTTATCGTCCGTAGCGAACGTCCGGTTGGGCGATGTCAATGCACCTTGTCCCGGCACTATATCCACACACAAATGTCTATCACCGACGCTTCCGTGCCGCGGATGCCTTGCTTGCGCGTCCATCTCAATCTCTCCTGACCGTCGCTCGACCGTAGCTCATCATGGACAGAACTTCGCACTCGTCTTAGCTATAATTTGCATGACCCCCGGTTATGGTCGGGCGCCGCTGAGGCAGCTAAAATTTGCCCGCGTCTGGGTCCCTTTCCGCAAACCTAAGCCCCGTTCCGATGCAACTATCAGCGAGGCGGCTTTGCCGTCCTTTCCATGACGTTGGCTGAATTGCAGGGCTGCTAACCGGGCACAAAGGTGCCTTGCGTGAGGTCCGAATGCAAACCTGTCGACGCTGCGGCTGTTTTCCATGACAACGATACAGTCCGACTTTTTGCGCGGTGGCGAGCCGATGAGCAATCACGATGGTGGTGCGTCGGTCCGCCATGCGATCGAGCGACGACAGCCCCAGTCGTCCGCTCTCGGCGTCGAGCGCGCAAGTCGCCCTACCAAACATCAGCGCCGGTGCGTTCTTTACGATCGCGCGCATAGCGAGGCGCTGGCGTTGGCCGACTGAGAGGTCGCTCCGCGCTCGCCGACCAATGCGTCGTATTTTTCTGGCGGTGGCGCGCTGTGAAGCAATCAGCCGCCGCTTTGGTCGCGGCCTGCGCGCCTGTTCGAGCGCTGTCTCGCTGCGAAGTGGGTCGCTTCAAAAATCGTTTCGAGCGAATCCTTCTGTGTCACGGCCTCGGCTTCGAAGGGCTGGCATTGTGCGCACGGCGCCCAAATGCAAACGCCATCGCGGTCGCGAGATTGTCCTGGACGCCGAAGAGGCATCAGTCCGGCGAGATCGACTACACTGGCCGGATCAGTAAGATTGGCGATGGTTCGTTGCGCACGGCACTCTACGATGCAGCCCATATCATACTGCCCAAGCCGTCCAAGGGCTGCCCACAACTGAAGAGCTGGGCGATGCGGATCGCAGCCGCGCCGGCACAAAAGGCCAAGGGGGGCTCGCCCGCCGACTGAAGATGATCATGCATCGCATGCTTGCCGAAGGAGTCCCCTTCAACGCTGCAGAAGAGTGACAGGAGGCGCGCGACAGTTCGGACAGGGCACGACATCAGGCCCTCTCGAAGCGAAGTGCCTTCGCCGGGACGATGGATCGCACTAAGCCGTGCGCTTCGCGGTGACATGACGATCGTGCGGATTAGATTGGCCAGCTTCATACTCTTCCAATCCCAACAGGTGGCGGCTTTGCGACGATCCCGTACAAAAGCGAGACCCGACGAGTGGACAACGCAAAAAAAGGGATGACTGATCGAGGGCCGTTCAGAAGCGAAGCATTTAAAGCAGCAAGGGAAGTAGGTAGTGAAGCGACACACGAGGCAGTGTCGATCGGAGAGCGGTTTTCGACATTGGTATTGCCTGTCCGCGACGACCGCGGCCGGAAAACTGACGCCGCCAATCCCTAGTCAATGGGCATAGTTGCAAGGGCCAGAACCTTCCTATGACCAAACATCGATAGTTCGAGAGGACGTTATTCCCGACGGGTATCAATTGCATGCCCCTTTGTTGCTTCCGCATCTAGGGACCCACGCTTAATCTGATCTGTGCGTAGTTAACGAGACCACCTGCGCATCATTCGGTGACATACAGCTGGTCAGAGGAGAGAGATCATGAGACGCACAGTATTAGCACTTACCGCCATCCTCGGGGTTGGCGCTATGGCAACCGCAGTCTTCGCACAGCAACCCCAGCTTCCTCCGCCCGACGATTGGCACGCCACCGGCCGCTATCTTCCTGAATACACGAAAGATGGAGACCTTGTTCTGCCAAAGAACTTTCACGAATGGGTTTATGTCGGTTCGCCACTGACGCCCAACTTTTTGAATCCGCCTCAAGCAAACTTCCCTGAATTTCACAACGTATATATCGAGCCTGGTTCTTACGAGATCTACAAGAACACGGGCGTCTTCCCTGAAGGAACAATCTTCGTGAAAGAACTGCAGCTCATGCAGCCCGCCACTCATCCGGACGGCTCGAGAACCGCACCATCGGGGAAGGGATTCTTCCCGGGCCCCTTCAACGGGGCGGATGTGACTGTCAAGGACACCGTGAGATATAAGGCTACCGATGGCTGGGGCTATTACAACTTCAACCATTTTGAACCCAAGGCGGCCAGCGCCAAAGTCCGGCCGATCGAGGAATGCGCCTACTGCCACATTGCAAGTGCGAAGCGGGATGACGTATGGACGCAGTTCTACGCGTTGCTCGACAAGGTGCCTGTGCCGGCCGGCCAGACTGTAAAACAGTAGGAGGAACCGTGATGAAATTCCTCAGAAGTACAGCCGTGGCGTCCGCGTCGTTCATCGTCGTGACCGTCGGGTGCCTTGTTTCGCAGCCCGTAAATAGCCAGCCCGCCCCAGCGCAGGAACGACTTGTTGATGCGGCAGGCAACATGCATATCCCGAAGGACTACCGAACCACCTACGAATTTCTTGGGAGCTGGTCTGTCGCAGGTGAGAACGGAGCTAAGGAGATTCACGCCGTCTACGCTTCGCCCGGAACTGCGGCGGCCTATCGCGCGATGGGCAAATTCCCCGAAGCTTCGATCCTGGTGAAGGAAGTTTACGGCACGGCCACTTCGGAGATGACGACTGGGACGGTCAGCCATCAAGACATTCTCAAAGGTTGGTTCATGATGGTGAAGGACAGCGAGAACAGCCACCCCGATAATAAGCTATGGGGCAATGGTTGGGGTTGGTCTTGGTTCGACGCGGGTGACCCGGTGAAAACGACCTCAACGAACTTTCGCTCGGATTGCCTAGGCTGCCACATCCCTGCCAAGGCGACTGATTGGATCTATGTGCAAGGCTATCCCGGTTTGAAGAAATGACGACCATAGGCAACCCAGGCTTAGATGTTGCGTGGGCGAAACCGGGCCAGATGCGGAGAAAAGGTAGGGTCATGAAGCCTAGCAAAAAGTTCAACAGATGTATTTGTGGATCGATGATGATCTTCGTGGTGTCGTTTTCGGCACCTCAAGAAAGTCTAGCGGCCAATCCGGCTGCCGACAAAAAAATCACAAAGCAATTCCTTACGTCGGGCCAAGTGGACCTCGTACGAGAGGTGGTGACGCTTCCGCTCCATCGCGGGCGTCTTTCTTCGGGAGAAGCTGTTTGGTTCGTGCTCACCGACGTAAGTGATTTTGCTACTTCGAAAAAGATGGGACTCACATGGGCGCCGAGTCTCGCTAAGGCCAAAGACCTGACGAGCACACGGGTTGCGGAAATGGACGGCTCGGGTAACTTCACGTTCAAATCGGGTCGGATCGATTTCTCACCGCCTCAGACGTTAGTGGCCGGCGAGGCGCCTAATTTTTTTCCTCCTAAAACGGCCCGAGCCGGGTCTGTCGGGGATGCGCACTACAGCCCATTGGTTCGGGTGACGAACAATAAGGACATTGTCTTTAATGCTCCGGTCATCGCGTTCAATGTCGGACCCGAGAAAATCTCGTTTTGCAACGGTAGCCCCGATTACTCGGTCGTGACGGACTCCGTGGCGAGCATCTGTCCTGATAAGGGCACGGTTGATTTGAAGCTCCGGTTTGGCTTCGCGAACGGCAGACACCTGCGTTATCTTAGTTTTGACGCAAACTCCGAGGAGACGGCGACCCTCGAGTCCTCCACCTTTGCGCCGGCGGAAAGCGACATTCTTCAGAGTGGCGCGACAGAGGTGATCTATACGATTGTGAACGGCAACATGGGTGCGAAAGATCCGAACCGCCAGGGGCTCGACAGCGCTCTTAACGGAGAGGGGCCCTCGCTCGACGTCCTCGCGCACTTCACGGAGATCAGCGCGGGATACTCTCCGATGTGGGACGTACGTCTGGCCGAGTGGACCAAGGACGCTATCTCGAAGAATCAACGGAAACTGATCACTGATGGCGACGATCTCGAAGCCAAAAGTGCCTCAGGCTTACTGGTGAGCCCCGCTGGAGGGCCAGTCAAGACGACGGGGAATCTGGTGAATTGTCCGGTCGTGGGCTTCACCGATGAATAATCTCCTGGCCGCATAACTGCGCTTCCCCCGTTCATGCGGGAGAGCGCAATGTCTCTGACCCGAATAAACGTTTGCGAACTGAAGTAGGAGGATCAAGTGCCCCGTATTGCCATTCCGAAGCGCGAGGACGCCCCCGCGGAGTCCAAGCCGATCCTCGACAACGTCAATAAGATACTGGGCTTCGTGCCCAACCTGCATCGCCTCATGTCGATCAGCCCGAACGCGATCTCAGGCTGGGCTACGCTGATGGGATCGCTCGCGAAGACGCTGGACGTCAAAACGAGAGACGGGATCGCGCTGGCGGTGTCGGAGGCGGACGGTTGCGACTACTGCCTGGCCGCGCACAGCTTCACCGCGGGCAACCTGGCCAAAGTCCCGGTGGACGAAATCGAGCTGAACAGAGAGGGCCGCTCGAGCGATCCCAAGCGCCAGGCTGCGGTCGCCTTCGCGAAAGCGCTAATCGAGACGCGCGGTAAAGTTTCCGACGCCCAGTTTGCGGCGGTCAGGGATGCGGGGTGGACAGACGCAAACATTGTCGAGATGATCGCGTTGACTGCCCAGTTCCTGTTGACCAACTTCATGAACAATGCGGTGCAGACCCCGATCGATTTTCCCGAGGTCAGTCCCGCGAAGGCACGCTAAAGCGAGGTCCCCTTCTTTCTTTGGAGAGGGGACGGTTGGAGAATCCAATGTCTCGACGGTCCCCGCGGCTTGGTGTCAAGCGCGTCTACGAGCCGCCCCAGGCCTCGGACGGCACGAGGGTGCTTGTCGACCGCATCTGGCCACGCGGGCTCACGAAGGAGCAGGCCAGCGTCGACGTGTGGCTGAAGGACATCGCGCCGAGCACTGGCCTCAGGACCTGGTTTGGCCATTTCCCGAACCGCTGGCGTGAGTTTCAGAAGCGATACTTCGAGGAGCTCCGCTCCAATCACACCGCGGTCGATCACCTGACGGATCTTGTATCGGCGCGCAAAGTCACGCTGCTCTTCGGCGCGCACGACGCCGAGCGCAACAACGCCGTGGCGCTCGCGGACTATCTCGCGGCTCACTAGTCGGGGTCGATGTTCGGGATCGGAAGCTCCAGGTCGTCGTCATAGTGGGCGCACTCCTCGTCGCCAAGGTTTCCTTCGAGCCTGATGGAGCGCTCGAAGGAGTCGCGGCTGCCATCCCCGCCATGGTGGTACGACGCGGCTACGGCGACGTGGGAAAGCGCGATTTTCCGCCTTCGCGCCAGCAGCCGTATCGTCATCGCCGTGCACAATCGCGAGATCGTCGGACAGTGCGGCGTGGCCGCTTGCTGCGAGCGCGGCGAAGCCGCCTTTGACGGAGAGACGCGCGCCTTGCCGAGCTTGAGCCGCCAGACAGGCTCGGCCGTCGACCAAAAGTTTCGCGCAAACGCGAGAATTGCGGTTGCGACCTCTCGCGGCGAAAACGGTGCCAACTCGGGCGCAAATTCGATCGCGACCCTACGCCATCTCGGCCGATCAGTGTCGCGTGCGGCAGTCTGGTCATCGGGTTCAGGGCCATTTCACCTCGGGCGGCATCGACGATAGGATCGAATCGATATTGCCGCCGGTTTTTAGCCCGAACAGCGTGCCGCGGTCATGCAGCAGGTTGAACTCGACATAGCGCCCGCGCCGGATCAGTTGCTCCTCCCGGTCCGCCGCCGTCCAAGGGGTCGCAAGGTTGCGCCGGACAAGTTCGGGATAGATCTTCAGGAACGCGCGGCCGACGTCCTGCGTGAAGGCGAAGTCGGCGTCCCAATCGCCGGAATCGTGATGGTCGTAGAAGATGCCGCCGATGCCGCGTGCTTCCTTCCGGTGCGGCAGGCAGAAATAGTCGTCGCACCATTTTTGGTATTTGTCGTAGGGCGCAACCGCCGCGTGCGCGTCGCAGGCCGATTTCATTGCCGCGTGAAAGGCGATCGTATCCGGATCGACCTGGGTGCGGCGGCGATCCAGAACCGGCGTCAGATCGGAGCCGCCGCCGAACCAGGATTTTGTCGTGACGACGAAGCGGGTGTTCATATGCACCGCTGGCACATGCGGACTGCGCATGTGTGCGATCAGCGAACAGCCGGAGATCCAGAAGCGCGGGTCTTCGGCCGTGCCCTCTATCTGCGCGCGGAATTCAGGCGAGAGCGCGCCATGCACCGTCGAACAATGCACGCCGACCTTCTCGAACAGCCTACCGCGCATCATCGACATCACCCCGCCGCCACCGGCGGCCCCGCCCGGGTCGGTGCGCTGCCAGGGCGTGCGCACAAAGCGGCCAGCGCTACCGGGGTAAAGCGAGGCGGGCGCCTCGTCCTCCAACCGCTCGAACGCCGCGCAAATGTCGTCGCGCAGCGACTCGAACCAGACCCTGGCCTTCCTTTTGCGCATTTCAGTGACGGAAATGTCCATGCGGGTACTAATCCGGGTCGATGTTCAGGATCGGAAGCTTGCTCAGGTCGTCGTAATAGCTTGCCGCCGGCCCGACGCCGACGTTATCGGACGCGCGTGCACCCGACGCCGACTGCTCCAGCAGCTCGGTCAGCATCCTGACGGCCTCCGTTAGCTTGAGGATTTCGCGCTCGCGCAGTTGGTCGATCTTCTGATGCAGCAACTCTATCTCGAGCTCCGCCTTTACGTTGATGCGGTAGTCATTCTCCGCAGCCCTGCGATCAATGTCCTGTTGCCGGTTCTGGCTCATCATGATGACTGGCGCGGCGTAGGCCGACTGGAACGAAAGAGCGAGATTGAGAAGAATGAACGGGTAGGGGTCCCAGCCCCTGATCGCGCCCACCAGGGCCGGTGATCTCGTCAATTTTCATCTGGCCGGTGAGCCCGTAGTTCAGTCCGACAACCGTCATCCCGAAGTGGAGCAGGTTGATGATGATTGTGAACAGCGTTGTCTCATGGCCGTCGTACCGCGTTGCCGACGACGTGAAGGCGCCGCCGACCTTGCCATGGAGGGCGGCTCCTTCGCCCATTGTCCGCCAGCCTGGCCGAGAAAGCGTGCGATTGGGGACGACACTCTGTCAAAGCGCGTGCCTGTGCTCACAACGATTGCGTCGTAATCGGCGACGTCGTTGATGCGCGCGCTTGGGGCGGTCTGGCCGAGCTTGTGGTTGGCTGACCTGGCGGCCTCGGCAGATCGGCGGACGCCCCTGCCACCCGCCTGCCCGCGGCGATTTTCGTGTCGGAGCTTCTCGACGCGTTCGTGGAAAGAGCAATAGAGCACTAGTACTTTCGCCATGGGAGACTTCCATCATGTGGGCGCGGGCCCGTTTTCACGTCTTCGGGTGTTTCGCTTCGCTCCGGCACACGGCACCGAAACGCGTGGAGATCACACAGCGCGAGAGCGGACGGTTGGGGATCTGTGTCTGCTAGGTTAGCTTGCCCCAGAGCCGGGTAAAGTTATTGTATCAATAGCAGCCGGGAATGCCGCGCGGTCACGGCGACGTGCTGGCCGGAGTCGTCCTTGAGCAACACGTGGCTCGGGGTGCCGACGACGATGGTGAGCGAAGCTGTTTGCGCGCATCCGCTCAATAACGGCCGCGTGGAATGTCCGGAACTCGGGTCGACTCGCCGGCGATAGGCTAGGTTGCAAAGCTCTCTGTCACGCTCGCCTACGATCGAGCACAACTGTCTGGAAGCGTGAGCGGCACCAATCATTACAGCGGCCCGTATTTGCGAAGACGTCCGCCGCGCTTCTCCGCCTGCCATGGACGGAGCGAAAGTTCAGTGCTCTCCTGTCTCGAGCCCACCGACATGGTTCTGGGTGTAAAGCTCGAGTCCGATCCGGTTGATCAAATCAAGCTGCGTCTCGAGGAAATCGATGTGGTGTTCCTCGTCCGCCATCAGGTTCTCGAACAGGTCGCGCGTGACATAGTCCTTCACGGAATGACAATGTGTCGCCGCCTCTTGATACAGCGCACGCGCGCTCATCTCGGCGGCAAGGTCGCAATCGATGATTTCCTTGACGTTCTGGCCGATCCGCAAGGGGTCGAGCACCTGCATGTTAGGAAAGCCTTCGAGGAAGATTATCCGGTCGGTGATGCGGTCGGCGTGCTGCATCTCCTCGATCGACTCTTTGCGCCAGACTTTGGCCATGTCCGAGATGCCCCAATTGGCCATCAGCCGGTAATGCAACCAATACTGGTTGATAGCAGTGAGCTCGTGACGCAATCCCTTGTTAAGATACTCGATGACTTTGGGGTCGCCCAGCATGATGAACTCCTCCAAGGTTTGAGGCCGGATCTTTGCCTTTCGTTAGCTTAGAACAATTCTGAAGAAGAACAAGCAGGCGGGAATCCCCGGGGCACGAAACAGCGAGGCACTTATCTAGCCCTGGGCGCGAATTTGAGCTCATCCTGCGCGTCATCGATGATCCGGCGATGCTGGCAGCCGGCCCGACAGGCTAGTGCACATTCCCTCTTGGCCTCGTCGATGATCGTCTTGATGGTGCGCGCGCAGCGACCGCATTCGGCGCTGCAGCCAAGGCAGTCATAGATCTGCTTGGCATTGCGCAGCGCGTCGTCCGCCGTGTTCACGGCGTGACGAACATCGTGGTCGCTGAGGACATTGCAGGAGCAGACGATCATGAAACGCGAAAAGACCTTCAGTGATGCGTCATCGATATGGGACGGCGACAGGACGCATTGGAGGTTCCAAACAAGGCGGAGATGGCGAGAGGCACCCTCCCATGGGAAGTCAGCCTTGACCTTGCAGGTCAGCAGAAATCTGTTTGATCACTCGGGGCGACCGCTGGCTGCAGAGCCGACGGAGGACACGGGAGCGCCCCTCCGTTCCGGCCAAAGATTAACGCTCTCGGTTAGCGTAGATGATACAGCTGGAATCTGTTGGCCCCGGGTAGCAGTCATCACTGCGTTTCGGGTGTTGTTGAAGACCTCCTCGATCCCCTTCGAGGGATCCATCTGCGCAAGAAGGGCGGTCATCAGCTGACTATGTAGTTCATTCGCGTCTTCGACGACCTGGTCAGGCGCCGCTGAGCTCAGGATGAGCGCGTTCTCGCTCGTGTGAATGGGTGCAAGTCCGTGTGAGTAAGTCCTGAAGCGTCGCTCGTAAGGATTGCGGCGTGAGGCCTCAATGACTACAAGCCTGACGCGTGCTCCGGAAGTCTTGAGTTGCGAAAGGAGACGGTCGATGCTTACGCCTTGTCGACGGACGTCTTCTTCACCCCAGATCTTCGCATCGACTGGGATTAAATAATTTTGCCCGTCAGATTGGACGCCGTAACCTCCGAAATAGACTAACACAATTGAGTTAAAACGTACTCTTGCCCTGAAATGATCGATTGCGCGGATCATGTCGGGGCGCGTCGCATTGTCGACGGTGTCGACCAGAAAGCCGCCTTTGCGAAAAGCATTTGTCAAACCCTCCGCATCGCGTGTCATTTGGGAAAGAGGAGAACCGGCATCGGGGTAGGTTGAATTGGCAATCACCAGAGCTAGCCGATTAGTATCAAGGGGTGCGGATACACCCGACCTGATAGGCGCGCTCATGGGCCGAGGCTTCTCCAACCGCGTAGTCCTGTCGGAGCCGGTTGAGAGCAAGCCGAGCAGGGCTGCAACGCCGACCAGTAATCTGGGAACTGTCATTTCATTATGGTCTCCAGGCGCCGAGGAAACGCTCCTCTCGGTAAGATGGCTTGCGCCGTCAGAGTTCGAGCTAAAGTCGCACCCGGTCGCGTGCTGCTGTTGCGTCCTTCAATTGCGTCGCGCTGTCCAGTAGCCTAAGCATCGCGCCGTTCCTGAGTGACCGCTCCAGGTCCCCCGACCGGACGTTGCGAACAATTTGCCCGCACCCGTGGCATATTTGTCTTGGACCGTCACCGAGGCGCGAACCGCGCCGGATTTTGTGACGTTGCCTCGAAATCTCACGAGATTGGGATGCGTGACAATTCCGTTGGTCACATCGACAGTAAAGGTGAAACTGGAATCGCAGGCTCCTTTTTGCGTCACGAAGGCGAGGTCCCAGGAGCCGTCGAAGGCCGAGTGCCCGTATGCTGCCGGTGCAAAGACAATGAAGCAGCTCGCCGTTGCGATCAGAAGGGAACGCTTTGTCATGATAGTTCTCCTTGCTAAAGGCGGACATCAACCGGGTGACGGTTCCTGCCGAAATCCGACGAAAATCCTCCCAAAGTGACGTGCGCATGACCGAGGAATGCTAAAATCTCTCGGATAAATGTTGGATAGCGGCGGCTTGAGGGAGCCGTACGCTGCCAGGCTTTGGCGTCACCACCGGGCGTAGTCACCACCGGCCAAAAGAGAAGCCGGGATAGTAATAGGTCGGACAGCTCCAATATCATCGTCAATCCATTGGATGTCGTCGAAGGTGGTGATCTGATCGCGGATCACCGGAGGCCGGCGCCGACTTCCTTAGATGCACGCGTCAGCCTTCGGGAGCGCAGAGGAGTTTACCGATACGGCGGACACGTCGGTGCGTCGGTCCAGGGCGCTGTCGCAAAGGCGCCGACACGCGGTCCGGGCGCGCAAGCTGAGCTGTAATGTCCGTAGCCGTAGGCTCCATAATTATAGGTCGGATCGCCCCAATACGAACTATAGGCGGGATAGCTCCAGTACGAATTATAGGTGGGATAGTACGAAGGGTAGGGATGACCTCGCCGCACCTGATAGCGCACGTGCGTCGCCACGGCTGGTACCGCTGCCTTGATCGACGCGCCATTGATCGGCGCAGCAGACGATTCGGCCGTGGCGGTCGCCGCGATAGGAATAGCGACTGCGAGCGCAATCGCGAGGCTGCGGACTTGAATGTTCATGGTAGCTCCTGTTCGTTTTAAACCACCCAGCGAGAATGACCTTGCAACGCCGAAGAGGGAAATCACCGCCGGCCATAGAGTCGATAAACGATCATTATTGGCGCCGCCCGCGTGACGTCGCGGCGAGGAACGCCAACAGTTGTACCTGTAGAGGCTCCCGTTGCCCCATTGGACCGATCGAGGTTGCGCGTACGACATTCGTGGTGCGGGGATTTTGAAGCAAAACCTGGAAAGTTGGAAATCCATGAGAGCGGCAGTCACCGCACCAATGCTTGTAGAAAGAGTGAAGCCTGTGCCGTACGCCAAGCTCCTTCAGAGTGAGAGGCGTTCCTTTCAACCCGGCAGGAGACCGCGAGTTCAGGGGCAAGCTGTCCTGCAGTCTTCTGCGGCATGCCTATACTCGTAATTCTGATTGCGGCGACGTGTACGCCGGCGCGTCAGCCTCACGACCGCGCTCGTGGCATCAGCGTTATTGCTGTGGAATCAACTGATCCGCGTCTGCTTGAAGGAGAGGCACGTGAACATCTGTTCGCGGTAGCCGGGAGTTCGCTTCGGCGAGGCGGCGCAACGGGAAGGGCCGCACTCCTGCCGCAGCCCGCCGAGCGTCTCTCAGATGTTCTGATAACGGTCGGCTATCGACTCCATGGCGAGAGGTGATTTTCCTTTTGACCGTCATGCACTCAATCTTCGAGCCATCGTCGCCTGCCCTCGTGTACGGGCAGAAGCCAGTGTCCCGTTGAATGATCACAGGCCAGGAGGTCCGACATGCAGATCAAAGACACAATCGGTGTTTCATTCTTCGGCTCTGTCGAACGCCCGCTGCCCGAAGATGTCGTCGTGCTCGTGGACGGCGCCGGCGTCGCGCTTGGAGTGCAGCGTGCGTTCAGGGCAAGGGTGAGTGGCGTGCGCGATGACGGTAGCGGCCTCATCGCGTCCAAGTGCCTGGAGATCCCGCTCGCCGGGGCCGACGGCGAGGTCTCGGGGATTTTGTGCCACACCAGCCCGCGGTCCGACACGCGAGGCGCGTTGCTTCGGCGGCAGCTCCTCGACGCTGCGCGACCGCGCGCCACGCCGATCGACGGGTTTGTCGCAAGCATTTGCCTCGCAGCGATAGCGGGCACGCTTGACCGCGCGTTGCGTCCGGACATCACGGTTCGCGCCGAGATCGCCCCTGACTTATGGGCCTTCAATGCCGACCCGGTAGAACTGTACTTCGCTTTACTGAACCTCTGCCGAAACTTGGATGATGCTATGCCGGACGGCGCCGTGATCATCGTCGCCGCGCGGAACGTCGAACCTTCCTCTGCCGCGGTCCGGGGATTCGTCGAGATCATCGACGACGACGGGGAGCTATTCCACGTCGTCCGACCTACGGCGGCTGCGCCGACGGCGTAGCCGGCGCAAACACCTGGAGACCGGTTCAGCGATGGAGCTCATGATCCCATCCGGCCGCCTCGACCGTCCGGTCGACCACGAGACGGACCACGTGCTCGGCCCCGCCGATGCCGAGATCACGCTCGTCGAGTACGGCAGCTACGCGTGTCCGCATTGCAGGGCTGCCAACGAGCGCATCGCACAAGCCCGCGACCAGCTCGGCGACCGCGTCTGCTACGCCTTCCGGCACAATCCGCTCAAGGACAACCCTCTTGCGTTTCGAGCCGCCGAACTCGCTGAGCTTGCCCAGACGCCCGAAGCGTTCTGGTCCGCGCACATCAATCTGATGACGAGGTCGATGGAGCTCACAGAGGATGACCTCGTGGCGGTGGCCAAAAACCTCGGCGTGAACGCCGACTTCAACCTCGGCGACAGCGACGCCGCGCGCCGCGCGAGAGCGAGGGTCGAGGCGGATGTCACAAGCTCCCGCGCAAGTGGCGTAAGGTTCACGCCGACCTTCTATATCAACCGCCGGCGCTACGACGGACCCTGGGACGAGAGTTCTCTCGTCGACGCGATGCTTGGCACACTCGGCCACCGCGTCCGCACGGTAGCCCTCGACTTCGCGAGCTGGGGCCCATCCGCCGGCATTTTGCTGGTCCTGGCGACCGTGGTGGCGATCGTCGTGACGAACTCTCCGATCGGACCGGCGTTCGACGCGTTCTGGCGCCAGGAGCTCGGCGTGAGCTTCGGCGAGGCGGCCTTCCGGATGTCCATCCTCCATTGGGTCAACGACGGCCTGCTGACGGTGTTCTTCCTGGTCGTGGGATTGGAAGTGAAGCGCGAGATGACAGTCGCCCACCTCGCAAGCCGCCGCTCCGCCGCGCTTCCGATTGCGTCCGCGCTCGGCGGCATGATCGTGCCGGCAGTTCTGTATGCGCTGGTCATCCCTGCGGGGCCGTGGTCGCTTGGTTGGGGCGTCCCGATGGCGACCGACACGGCGTTCGCGATCGCCTTGATCGCCGTGATGGGGCCGCGCGTCCCCGTGGAGCTGCGCATCTATCTCACCGCGGCGGCCATCGTCGACGATATCGGTGCGATCGCGGTCGTCGCTGTGTTCTACTCGCGCGAGATCCATCCGGCCTACCTTGCCGCGGCCGCGGCGGTGGTGGTTGCGCTGGCGCTACTAAGCCGATGGAGGGTTTACCTGCTGTCCCCGTACATCCTGTTGGGCGTCACGTTGTGGGCATTCGTCTACGCGAGCGGCCTACATGCTACGCTGGCCGGCGTGATCCTTGCGCTGTTCATTCCGACGCGGCCGCCCGCCGACTTGGCAGCCTTGATGACGCAGGTTAGCACTATAATAGCCTCCGAGGCCCGGCACGAGGGCGAGGTGCTCAGGCACGGCCCCTCCACGCCGGCACTGCACGCGCTTGACGCGATTTACGACAGAATTGAATCGCCCGCCGACCGGCTGCTACGGCACGCCGGGGCGAGGTCGAGCTACGTTGTCCTTCCGATTTTTGCACTGGCTAATGCGGGCGTGACGATCAACCCCGGCGCGTTCGTTGGGCATGGGTGGCTCATGGCCGCAATCGTCGCCGGCCTCGCCATAGGAAAGCCGGTCGGCGTCTTCCTCGCGGCCGCAGCAGCCGTGCGCACAGGCATGGCCGTCAAGCCGGCAGCGTACACGTGGCGGCAGTTGGCCGGGGCGGGAGCCCTCGCTGGCATCGGCTTCACGATGTCGCTCTTCATCGCCGGGCGGGCCTTTCTGGCCGCCACCGACCTCTCGGCCGCCAAGATTGCCGTGTTCGCCGCGTCGATTCTCTCGGCCGCCGTCGGGACTGTCGTACTCTGGACTGCTTCGCGTCAGGAGCTTTTCGAAGTGGCGCCGCAGGGCGCACATGCAGGCATCATAGCCAGCCAGTGTTTGTGCCAGACGAAGGAGGAGGTCTAACGATGATCCTACTTACCAGTACGACAGTGGCAGTAGCTGACGGCGAGGACACCAGCAACGCTGAGATATCGTGGCGAACCGTCGCATTTGAGGAGGTTGAACGTGACCCAGATATATTTCCACTGCTCGAACACGAAGAAGGTTTTCGTCGATCGCCGCGGCGCCGTGGTGGACGATCTTGCTGAGGCCCGCGATCATGCGACACGTGTCGTGCAATCCCTTATCCGTGGGCGCAGTCCCGAGGATTGGCGTGACTGGGTCTTGCATGTCAGCGACGACCAAGGCGATGAGCTCTTCGTTGTCCCCTTCACTCTCGTGCTTGGAAAATCGCATTGAAGATCGCCGTGCTCCTGGCGATCCTTTTGGGCTAAGGCGCACATGTTCCACCTAGAAATCAGGCGCGGCTGGAGCCTCGAGACTATCTTGAGCTGAAAGAGCGCACCCTGATCGGCAGAAGCCGGGTTGGCAGTGTACAGGAGACGGCTGGGCAGCGGTGCAGGTTAGAATTCTTCAGGAGTTCTCGGCCGACCCAGGTGAGGGCCCTCCAACATGCGGACCGTCACGTATCTTTGCGATCGGTGTTTTTCGTCCCGAGGCCGCCCGCCTCATCGCAGGTGTTGTAGGCGACGGCGTTGAGTCGGATGGGCTAGTTGGATCGGTGAAGTCGCAATCGTTGAGCATAACCGGACGGAGATTTTTCTCTATGGTCTATGATCATTTCTTTTCTGCGGCGCTTGCTCGCCTGCTCGCCGAACGACGCTACCGGGTATTTGCCGATCTCGAGCGCATGGCCGGGCATTTCCCGCACGCGACATTGCATTCGCCAGACGGTCCGCGCCCGGTCGTGATCTGGTGCTCGAACGATTATCTCGGCATGGGGCAACACCCGAGGGTGATCGGCGCCATGGTCGGAACTGCCATTCGCATGGGGGCTGGGGCGGGCGGCACTCGCAACATTTCCGGCACCAACCATCCGCTGGTCGAATTGGAGCGCGAGCTCGCCGACTTGCACGGCAAGGAAGCGGCGCTGGTTTTCACCTCGGGGTACGTCTCCAACGAGACCGGCATCGCGACCATCGCCGGGCTGCTTCCAAACTGCGTGATTCTCTCGGACGCCTTGAACCACAATTCGATGATTGAGGGCGTGCGGCGCGCCGGCGTGGAAAAGAAGATCTGGCGTCACAACGACGTTGGCCACCTCGAGGAATTGCTGGCGGCGGAGGCGCAAGACCGGCCGAAGTTAATCGTGTTCGAGGCGCTATACTCGATGGACGGCGACATTGCGCCTGTGAACCGCATCTGCGACTTGGCGGAGCGCTACGGCGCCATGACCTATATCGACGAGGTCCATTCGGCCGGCATGTACGGACCGGCGGGCGCGGGCATCGCGGCGCGGGAAGGGGCCTTGGACCGCATCGACGTGATCGAGGGCACGCTGGCAAAGGCGTTCGGCTGCATCGGCGGTTACATCGCGGCGAGTGCAGACGTCATCGATGCGGTGCGCTCTTACGCTCCGGGATTCATTTTCACGACGGCATTGCCGCCGGCAGTCTGCGCGGCTGCCACAGCAGCGATTAGACACCTCAAGGCCTCGCAGGGGGAGCGCGACCGCCATCAGGACCGCGCATCGCGGGTAAAGGCCGTACTGAATGCTGCCGGCCTGCCGCTGATGGCAACCGACACGCACATTGTGCCGGTGATGGTGGGGGATCCGGAGAAGTGCAGGAAAGCGAGCGAACTCCTGCTCGCCGAGCACAGCATCTATATCCAGCCGATCAACTATCCGACTGTCCCGTGCGGCACCGAGCGGTTGCGTATCACGCCGACACCCTATCACGATGACGAGCTGATCGATGCACTCGCTCAAGCACTGGTGGATGTGTGGGAGCGCCTTGGTCTGCCGCTACGATATCGCGAGCGTGCAGAGAAGTAGGTTGTCCGCGCATGGCAGCGTCGGAGAGAAGCGCTCGGATTAGCAAACACCGCTGGCGATTGGTGCGCCCCTCGGCAGTTAAGAGTTGTCGCTCAAGAGAGACACCGAGTCTTCAAAGCAAGAGCGGAGAGCCGTTACGAAAGAGCAACCTCGCTGATGTCGATGGAGACCATCAGTACGAAAGCAAGGTAGTTCGCTGCCAGCTTGTCGTAGCGCGTCGCCACCGACGGCATTGTTTGATCCGGTTGAAGAACCGCTCGACCTGGTTGCGAGCGCGGTAGAGATACAGGCTAAAGCAAATCGGATCGCTCCGATTGCTCTTCGGCGGGGTGTTTGCCAACGCACCCTTCTTCATTGCAAGCTCTCTGATCCAATCGGCGTCATAGCCACGGTGGGCAAGCAACGTTGGCCCGGATTTCAAACGAGGCAGCAGTTTTTAGGCAAGTCGAGCGTCGTGAGCCTCACCGGGGGCTCAGCGCCAGCCAGACTGGTAGCTGCCCGCTGCTCAACGGTTTGCTTTCGGTCCTCTTCGTCGCCCTTGGCCTTCGCGCTCGTGGTTTGCGGCTTTACCTCACCCGCTGCCTGCGTTTGATGGACGTGTATACGCTCGCGGACGCGATCAAAGCGGAAGCGCCTAGAGACACCGATATCGGATACCAGAAGGTGGGATGGACAATCACAAACGGTATCAAGCCGACTGCCAACGCAGGTGGCATATGGACTTTAAACGCCCTCAAAATCGCGATCGAACAAACCATCGTGAACGAAACTCCAAAAAAACCTGGGTGAAGTGTAGAGTTGGCAAACATGCCAACCGAGGCTGTCAGGAAGCATACGAGAGGAAACAGCACCGGCCGCGACATCCAGCCCGGAAGTTCCGGATGGCCAAACAATTCGTAGGCCACGACAACAAGGGGAGGAAACAAGAGAAATCGTAAATCAGTTGCTTGTGCCGCCGCCCCAGAGACCAATACAAATCCAGTCAACGCGACGATCCAAAAGTTATCTTTGGGTGGCGTTTCGGCAGCGTCAATAATTTGACTCTCTTTTCCTTCAGGCAAGTAAATATGAGGATCGAATTGCTTCCAAAGGGTCAGTGTCGAGGCAAGCACAACAAGTCCTGAGAAAATGGCGATGGGATAGACCCAACTTGTCGTCCCAAGAACCATTGGGAGCACGCCTGCAGAGATCGCTGCCCCAATATTCGACCGCAGCAATTTGAGGGTAACAAGGCTAAGAAGAGTAATAGCTGTTATAGCGATTGGGCCATAGTCCCAATGACGAGTGACGATCACACCAATCGCCGCGGTTATGGTCGGGGTAATGATTAGCCTGAGAGGTTGAGTTGCCCATTTTCCTCTAGGACGGGAAAATACATCGAACGCTAACGCCGCAATTTCTGGAAATAGAATCAACGATATTCCCGTGGTATCGGCAGCAAGGCCAATTCCTCCAGCAAACATCACGGCAAGAAATTCGGCAAACCGTTTGGCCAAAGTTTCAGAGCGCAAAAGCGTCTTTTTCACCGGTGCGCCTGACGAGGTTTTCGCGTTTTGTCATCGAATGAAGAGAACTTCTGTCCATTGCACGTAACGGACATCGCATCCGCCACCGCTTTGTTGTGGGTAAAGCACGCGCAGTTGACCTTGCAACGCTAGGCGAGGGAAATCACCTCTCGCCATAGAGTCGATAGACGATCGTTATTGGCGCCGCGCCGCGTGATGCCGTAGCGAGGAATGCCACCAGCCGCGTCTGCAGAGACTCCCGATGCCGCCCTTGGACCAATCGTGTTGCTGCCGTCCTTGACCATGACGCCACTCCTAAGTGGATTTGTCATGCGCCACGTCGCCGACCGGATGCCGGACCGAAGAGAGTGAAAGACATCACCATCGCGTTACGTGGTAACGATCAAGCTGTTCTTGCACACTCAAGTCTGGTGGTGACAGGAAGCCAAATTCCTCGACCCGCCACTCGCTCCGCGCTGCCCCGGACGCGTGACGTCGCCTTTTGGGCCCTCAACCGACATTCGATCGGGCATCTGAGCGGGAAACGTTCGGAGGTTTGCCGATCCGTTTGCCTGGTTTTCCATGTCCCTGATCACGCGAGCTTAGATTCACGATTTATCGCTTGGTTCGGATAAAAGCCCCAGTCCTAGCCGGTTCGCCTGATGTCACAAGCGTGTATTCAACACGCTCTCCCGTGTCGAAAGCTGCTGCTCTAACAAAGGGGCGCGCGAACACATCAGAGCCACCGTCGTCTGTTTAATGAAGCCGTAGCCACGCTTGGAGTCGAACCAAATGACGATCCCCACGCCGGTCTTCGATACTGCCGTTCGCCAGATCATGCTCGAAGTATAGCAGAGCACCTGCGCGGGGTTCTTGCGGGCGGTGGTGGCCCATCCAACCGCTGCCGCCGCCGACCGTGCAGATGGCGCGCCGTGGCTTAAGACAGCCTCGCTGCCGAACTATCGTCGCCCTTAAGGCAACCGAGTCCTTGCCGCATCGTACTGACAATTGCCCTTGCGCGGCGCACCGTATAAGCTCGCATCGGGGCTGCTCCGAAATGGGGACGATCCCGATGGTCCTTACCGCAACATACGATCCGTATCTCGTTGCCCTGTCCATCCTGGTCGCTGGCTTCGCGTCTTACACGGCCCTGGATCTCGGCGGACGCTTGGCGCTGGCCCAAGGACCTACGCTGACCCAAGGACCCACGCACCGCCTCTGGCTGGCGGGGGCCGCGCTCACCATGGGAGCCGGCATATGGTCGATGCACTTCGTCGCCATGATCGCGTTCGAGCTACCGGCGCCGGTGACCTACGATGTCAGCTTGACTGTCCTTTCCCTCGTGCTGGCGATCATTTTCACGAGCGGCAGCTTCTACGTCATCAGTCGCCCGGGCGCATGGCGCCCCCGGCTCGTCCTCAGCGGCGTCTTCATGGGGTTCGCCATCCTCGCCATGCACTACACCGGCATGGCGGCCATGCGGGGGCCCGTCGAATTGAGCTACGACCCCCTGTGGTTCGCGCTTTCCGTGATCGTCGCGATCGGCGCGGCGACGGCGGCGCTGTGGCTGGCGTTCGGAACCAGGGACCCTGGGCAGAAACTCGCCGCCGCCATCGTCCTGGGCTTCGCCATTTCCGGCATGCACTACACCGGGATGCGGGCGGCAATCTGTACCGCTCAGGCCACGCCGGAGGCCCATCAGGTCGCGACCCTCGATCGGACCCCCCTGGCGGTGGCGATCGCCGGTTTCGTGCTCGCCGATCTGGCCGCCCTGTTCGCCTCCGCGTACAAGCGCAAGCGCGCCGACGAGGCCTTGCGTCAGACGCAGGCGGATCTTGCCCACATCCAACGGGTCACCGCCATGGGAGAGCTGGCGGCCTCGATTACGCATGAAGTCATGCAGCCGCTCGGGGCGGGAATGAACAATGCCGGGGCGGCCTCGCGCTGGCTGGGTGCCGACCCGCCAAATCTGGACAAGGCCCGGGAGGCGCTTGGTCGTACCGTCGAAAACGGACAGCGTGCGACCGAGATCATCGGTCGCATCCGTGCCCTCGTCAAGAAGGAGTCCCCGCGGAAGGATGCCTTGGACGTCAACGAAGCGGTCGTTGAGATCATTGCCCTGACCCGTGGCGAAGTGATGAAAAACAATGTCTCGGTGCAGACGCAACTCGCGGAGGGCTTGCCGCTCATTCAAGGAGATCGAGTTCAACTGCAGCAAGTGATCCTTAACTTGATCACCAACGCCGTCCAAGCGATGAGCGGTGTCAACGAAGGGTCGCGCGAGTTGCTGATCGGCACTCGGAAAGATGCATCGGGCAGAGTGCTCGTCGCCGTGCAGGATTCTGGCCCGGGACTGAAACCGGAGAGTTTTGAACACCTGTTCGACTCATTCTACACCACCAAGCCCGGCGGCATGGGCATGGGGCTATCGATCTGCCGTTCGATTGTCGAAGCTCACGGGGGACGCATATGGGCCACCCCGAACGCCGGGCCAGGCATCACCATGCAATTCACTTTGCCGATCAACGATCAAGCCACGGCATCCGCGCGTCCGGCGGCGTGATCTTCACTACCATTCAGAAATTCTCCCCGCCGCCGGCGAGATTGCCTACCCGGTGCTGTCTAATAGGCGGAACATCGTTGTCATGGCCGATGAGGCACATAGGAGCCAGTATGGTTTCCAAGCAGGCCGGAGTGGCCATTCCGGTAAAACATGTTCTTCGTTGAACGGCCCTTCCTCGGGCTTTGCTCCGCATGAAGCAGCAGTTCCCGATGCAGATGTCGTCGATGAAACGTCGGGTGCGGAAAAAGATGACCTTGCTGTTTTGATCGACGATCGAACGTCACTGGTCTTAGTCCACACCATTCGTCGTTGCGCAGCGCAATTGGCGCGACAGCAATCGATCCCAAGCTGCTCACTGAGGCCGAACGCCTGCAGTATGAAGGGTGCCTTCTGCCTGCGGCATCGCTATCACTGACGCGCAATCCGGGGCGCAGTTCTTGCCGGCCTCCGCGGGTGGCTCCGGCCGGCTGGTCAAGGATTGCGCTTCCAGGTCACACCAACCCGACCGAATCAAGGTCAAGCCCTGGGGGCGCTGTGCGGCCTTGACCCGTCCAGCTTGGCGCGGCGAGGGGTTTGCTGTGCGCTTAAGCCGAGATGCTGCTTGATGCGCCCGACGCGGGTGCTCGCGCTGGGCAGCAAACGCGTCCGACAGCCTTTGCGTTTCGGCCGGTTGGGGCAGGTCTCGGGCTTTACAACTGGTTTCGCTGAAGTCGGATGCGCCGTTCTGGCGGTTTGCCAGCTATGCTGGCTTCCCAAGAACATAAAGTCGTCATGGCGGGTAGCGAATTCAGGTTGGCCTTTGCCCTTCCACGGTACGGAGCGCAGCCTTCAACAACTCCTCTGCACCTTGCTGAAGAAGTTTATGCCCGAGGCTCCTGCCTATTGCGTCGGCTTGATCGGCCAGACCCACGCTTTCGTCGGCAATCTTCGTTTGGCCATCCGGATGAGTCACCTGTCCGCGAAGTGTTAAGGTCCCAGCGAGCCATGTGGCAGAGACCCCGACCGGTAGGCTGCAGCCCGCATCGAGACTTCTCATCAATGCGCGCTCTGCATCCACTTCGGTGCGCGATTGCCGGTCTTCAATCTTTTGAAGCAGCACAATGAGTGCCGTATCCTCTTCGCGAGCTTCGGCCGCGAGAGCACCTTGGCCGACTGCATACGGGAAAACATGGGGGTCTAAAATCTGTGAGGCCTCATGTAGCAATCCTAACCGGGACAACCCCGCCGTTGCCAATAGAGTCGCGTCTATTCCCTCTCGGGTTTTTGCCTTACGCAACCTTGGAGAAACGTTCCCTCGGATAGGTCGAATATCCAGACCACTGCATAGAGCGAGAAGTTGAGCTTTGCGACGAATTGATCCAGTGGCGACGCGCAGCCCCGGTCGTAGCTGATCTAGTGTAGCGCCACAAATCGCGTCACGAGGATCCTCTCTTTTGGGAACGGCCGCCAATACCAGGCCGGGCTGCAATTTTGTCGGAAGATCCTTGAGGGAATGAACGACCAGGTCAACTTCGTTGCGCAGAAGCGTGTCTTCGCTCTCCTTCGTGAATGCTCCGATGCCGCCAATCTGCTGAAACCCCGACCGCCGATCTTTATCGCCAACGGAACTAACGAAGACTATTTCTACCTCGGCGGCCGGCTCGACGCTACGAATAAGATCGGCGACGTGATTGGCTTGCCAGCGGGCCAAATCACTTCGCCTGGTACCGAGCCGAATTTTCACGATAAAGCCTCTTGCTTCTTGAGTACTTGAACGACTTCTTACTGCTGAGTAAGGAGCGCTAAAATCGGCGCCTGCTCGTTTAGCCGCACAGCAGAACTCTGGTGCGGTGGTCTTTTGCATGAGCATTTTCCCTCGGACCGGATTTCATCAACGAGGTAGATGCAGTTGCGCGGATCGGGCACGTGTTGCGCTTCTCTAACGGTCGGCGTCTAGGACACGATATTTTGGATAATCGGGGTTCCGTTCACCGGGGTCGATGAGCATCCACAGCGCCGCCACGATGCAGCTGCAGAGGGGCACGAGCCCAGCCCCGCTCACCACCAGCAAGTTGCCGAGTATTGGTTCGGCAAGACCATGATCGCAGGCGCCATTAACCGTCGCGGGCGCAGTGCAGAGATAGGCAAGCGCCGAGAGAATCCAGGCGGTCATCGTGTCGGTCTTCGTCGCCTCCTGTTTCTTGGCGCGGAACTTCGCAATGGTGGTAGGCGTCACCAACGGCACGTGGTTGCCCATGAAGTGCGCTCGTGATCGACGATATCGGCGATCTGCTGATCAGAGAGTTGTCAGCGAACGGCGGCATCTCGACCTTGTACTCCTGGCCGTTGATCGCCTTGCAACTTAGCCCGCGCAGCATGGTGATGATGTGTTTGGAAGGGTTAGTGGCACTACGACGGGATCGCCGGCAAGTGGCGACACTACTACGATGCTTTGGAGAATGACCTTGCAACGCCGGCGAGGGAAATCACCTCTCGCCATAGAGTCGATAGACGGTTGTTATTGCCGCCCCGCCGCTTGACGCCGTCTCGAGGATTGCCACCGGCCGCATTTGCAGAGATCCCCGTTGCCGCCCTTGGACTAATCGAGGTTGAGCGTGCCGGCGAGCCGCCGTCCTTGACCATGACGCCGCTCCTACGGTGATTTTGGCGGGCGCACGGCGTCGAGCGGTGCCGGACCGAGTAAGAGAGGGAAAGACAGCGCCATTTCGCAGATGGGCAGGATGTCTACAGAAAGGTTCTGAAATACGGAATTACGTTACGTGGGTAACGATCAAGCTGTTCTTGCACACTCAGGTCTGGTGGTCGAAGCCAAGTCCCCCGACCCATCACTTGACCGGAGCCGATCCGGACGAGTTGCGTCGCCTTTGGTCCGAAGCTGCTGATCGGCTTGCTCGGCATTCAAGTTGGCTGTCGAAGGAACACTGGACCCAACTCGCCAAGCCAGGACCGAGTGTGCTCCTGAAGGGACGCCGCGGATGTTAAAAAAAGCTGGACCTTGGTGAGGTCCGATGCGGTCGCAACTAACTCCCGCCGTACTGATCTTGATCGTAGGTCCGCAGGATGCGGACAAAATCGGCCATGCTGGATCGGTCCCGATTTTCGGCCATAGCCGCAACCTGGGTGTTGGACGCGGGCTGGCTCCCTTGCCAAAACCGCACTAGGAGATCGACGATGTTTTTCATAACATACTCTCCGCAGCTAACTGACTCGATCAGGGGGAAGTTCAGCGGGCGCTACGCCGCCGACCTTGTCCCGCAACTGCCTGCTCGCGGGCGAGTTCCGGTGCTTATTGCTGCATTCACGAGGTAGCACTGAGCGCCTGATTGACGCCATTGCGCGCGGGTATGAAGTGATAGTACTGAGGTCCGCTCGGACTAGTGAATCGGTATAAGTCAACGAGACGTCGGTTTAATCTTAAGGCAGTTCCAGCTGGCATTGATATCCCCGCGAGGTTGCGCGGCTACGCCGTCCGGGTGATCGAGATAAGATTGCCGACTTCCAGCGATAGCCCATCAGCGTAGTGGTGACACCTCTGATTGAGGTCCGCTGAGCGGGATTAGCTAGGACGCGGATTCATTAGCATGCAGCCATAGCCAGATCGATGCGAGTTGTACGAGGGCAGCTAGTTAGCGGCGAGCCTGTCGTAGCGCGTCGCAGGGTCCGGAGGCAGTGCTTGATCTTGTTGAAGAACCGCTCGACCTAGTTGCGAGCGCGGTAGAGATACGAGCTGAAGCAAATCGGATTGGGGCGATTGCTCTTCGGCGGGATGCTTGCCCACGCACCCTTCTTCAGTGCAGGCTCTCTGATCCATTCGGCGTCGTAGCCACGGTCGGCAAGAAGCATCGACCCGGATTTCAGACGAGACAGCAGTTTGCCGGCAAGTCGAACGTCATGAGCCTCTCCGGGGCTCAGCGCCAGCCGGACCGGTAGATCATTGCTATCGACCAACGCGTGAAGTTTGCTAGTCAAGGCGCTGCGTGACCTTCCCATCATAGGCGCTGGTTTGTTGTGATGCAGGCTCCATGTTGATGCACGCGGATGGAGGTGTCGATCATCTGGAAAGTCGCGTAACGGGCAGCGGCAAGTGCGTCTATGATGCAGCCCCAGACACCAGCCCGCCCCAGCGAACAAAGCGGTTGTAGCAAATCGTGTAAGGGCCGAATGCTGCTGGCAGATCACGCCGTCGCGCCCCGGATCGCAAAACCCAGAGAGGACGCGACGGTCATTCAACCGAGGTACGCCGCGCGGCTTGTTTGGCAGCATCGGCCTGATGGCAGTCCATTCCTCGTCGGAAAGTTGGGCCCCCTTCGGTGAAGGATTTGAATCATGGCCGGCAGTTAGGCTCAATGAGCCCGCGCCGACGGGGGGCGCGATGTGTCCGAAAGCGGACGCATTATGCTCAGCTTGAGTTTTGTCGAATTTGGGACCCTGAGCGTCATCGTCGGCGTGGAGCCCAGCGCTTCCGAAAACTGAGCCTGTCCCTCGTTATCTAGTGGTTTCCAATGTGCTAGTTTGAAAGTAGCGATCAGTTATTTCTAAGCTTGGCGAGGGGCGCGGAACATGAGACGACGCGCGTTCATTGCTGCACTCTGCGGCGCAGTCTGGCAGGCGAATTTGTTGAGTGAAAGCAAGGTGGAAAGCGCATGAGAGACTTGTCTGGACAGACCGCATTCGTGACAGGCGCTGCCTCGGGGATCGGACTGGGGATCGCGACCGCGCTGTCGCAGGCGGGAGTGAAGGTCATGCTCTGCGATATCGAGGAAAAGGCGCTGAAAATAGCAGTCACGGACCTGAAAACACGGACCAACGTCGATGTCGATGGCGTGAAAGCTGACGTTTCGCTCAAAGGCGAACTTCAGGCGGCAGCGGACGCGACCGTCGCGCGGTATGGTAAAATCCACATATTGGTCAACAATGCGGGCGTGGGCGGCGGCGGCACCTATGGTGCGTGGACTGGTGCAGGCTGGAACTGGGTCCTCGGCGTCAACCTGATGTCGGTGGTCTGGGGCTTCGAGATTTTCGGTCCGCTGATCGAAGCGCACGGCGAAGGAGGGCAGGTTGTTTCCACAGCGTCCGTCGCTGGACTGATTGCGGGACCAAGTCTGGCGTACGATGTGAGCAAATATGGAGTGGTAGCGCTGTCCGAGGGGATGCGTAACGTGCTCGCGCCGAGGAAGATTGGGGTATCCGTTCTGTGTCCGGGCGTCATCCGCACGCAGATTATGAACTCTCGGCGCAACGTGCCGCAGCGATTTGCTGGGGCTGTCGGCAACCCTCCGCCGACAGAAGGACCCCGCGCCGAGTTCATCAAGGCATTGCAGGAACGGATCAACAACGGCATTGATCCGCTCTATGTGGGCGAACTGGTTCGCGAGGCCATCGAATACGACTGGCCCTACATTTTCACCGATACAGAGCACGAACCGTTGATCGACGAGCGCTTCGCAGCGATCAAGCGGGGCTTCGACCGTATACGCGGACGAACCCCGCGACGCTAGCCCTCGCATCTCTCACAGCCACTTGTGGCGCCCTGCCGACCTGAGCGCAGAGCGCCAAGTCTGTTTCCGGAAGATGAGGTGACGAAGATCATGCCAGCTCGGGTCAGCCTTTAATTCCAACCCTACATTGCATTGGACACACAGAGGCCACACCATATTAGCTAGATGGAGCGATTGCAGGCCGGGGATGAGTTGCCTGCGCATATATATGCAACGCCTGCCGGGGAGCCCATTTTGGAGAAGTCGATATCGCGATGACGATAACGCCAGCGTTTCCCAACGAAGCGCCGTTTGAACTTTCGACTTACTACCCAGCGTCACGCATCCGATTTTCTCACGTCCTCGCCAGGGGTGCGCGAAGTGTGCCCCTTCAAAGACCTGCCAACGGCAGGTCTCAACGTCTGCTGATCAAAAGTAGACCAGAAATGACGGGTCAACAATCAAACCAGCGCTTTTGGACAGATGCGGAAGTGTGTGGCTTTTGGCGCGAGCCATAAACCTTTCGTATCGTTCCGTGCCCCCTTTAGATGTCCGATGTCCGATGTCCGACGGTTACCTACGTTCAATTGAGCCGCTGATCGCGATCGTCTTACGCTATATGCGTTTGGGAAAGCGCAGAAGCTCACGAACTGCGGCGGTGAAAAAGCGAACGATCGAGGAAAGTGAGAATAGTACCAAGAGGCGACTCCAATGCCCCGACTGCTCCGAAAGTCTTAAATCTGGCAGAGCCGCGCGATGCGCAATTTGTGATGGCAAGTTTTGTCTCGTCCGGCACTCCTAGAAGTGCGTCGATCACTTCAGAGGAGGGAAAGCGACCGCAATTGGGTGGGCTGGCTCCAGATCATCTTCAACCAGCTGCCGGAGAATCGCGCGAGGGGGCTTACAACGAGGCAAGGCCTATTTAGAGACGGCACGGACTTTGCTCCGCACGGCTCAGCGATTGCGGGTCGGCTTAAGGCCGTTACCGACGACTACGAGCGGCGAGCTGAGAAAGCTTCGCACGTTGATGCGGCCAAAGTATTCGCCCGATCGGCTCCTAGCGCTCAACGCGAATGGCGACCCGGTGGGCAGCTTCAAACATGTTCCCAGAACGCCTGGCGGGCTGGCGCTGCGTGATCGGCAAACAGGATGGCAGGCGAGCTTAGGGTGGAAATCCTCGCTACGGCATCACGCGGCGCGGCGGCGATAACGATCTTCTATCGACTCGATGGCGAGAGGTGATTTCCCTCACCGGCGGTGGAAGGTCATTCTCGTCGGGTGGTGGATAGTCTTCTTATGGCGAAGTTTGGTCTCGTCCGCACTACTCGTGGCGAACCCCGTTTGGTCCCAAGAAGTGCGTCGATCGCTTCAGAGCTCGCAGGAAAAGTGACCGCGATTGGGTGGGCCGGCTCCCGATCGCCTTCAACCAGCCGCCTGAGAACCGTGCAAGGGATACATGACATTGCAGATTTCGCGACGAAGAAAGCAATATCTAGAAACGGCACGAAGTGTGCTCCGCGCTGCCCGAACCATGGCGGACTCGGCGATTGCGTATCAGCTTAAGGCCCTTGCCGACGACCACCTGCGGCGAACTGAGAAAGCTTCGCATGGTGATGCGGATGGACGAATTTCCTGACTGCAGAAAGAGATTCCGGGATTAGGTGTGAGATGAACAATCACATGTGGCATGTAACGCTTGTTTTACTCGCTGTCATCGCGCTCGGTAGCGCCCGAGCCCACGATTATCAGCACCCTGAGTTGAACAGTTGGTATGAGAGCTTGCGCAGCGGCAAAGGGCCCTGCTGTGATGGCAGCGATGCGAAGCGCGTTGATGACGCCGATTGGGAAACTAAGGATGGTCACTATCGCGTACGCATTGATGGTGAGTGGGTTGATGTTCCGAACGACGCAGTCGTGGATGGACCGAACCGCGCTGGCCGCACGATGGTCTGGCCTTACAACCTAGATGGTCACCCGAGGGCGCGCTGCTTCATGCCTGGGAGCATGGGCTGATCGCGATCTCCATAATCGCCGTCTCGCAAGATGTGGAAAGCGACCAAACTATAGATGGGTTCGTATCGGTTCGCCAAGCGCGAGATCGTAGGTCAGACGCCGGCCGCCGCCTTCATCTCGCCGGCCAGTTCATCGTAGCAGACCGTCCACGCCTCACGAACATCGGGCGTGAGATCTTCTGCAAGTGCCTGTTCCAGGGTCCAGAGCAGCGCTTCCCGCGTCGCGTCGTAGTAGGCGGACTTAACGCCGTACTTGACATGACGGATGGCAAGATCATGGATCGCGGGCGAGACCTGACGCGGCTTAGGCAAATTGTAGACGACCATGGCAAGCATGGCCATCAGCTTGTTGCCCTGAATGCGCATGTCGTTTTCGAACAGCGAGCGGAAACTCGGATTGGTGACGAATAGCCGCTCATAGAATAGCGCCCCGGTGACTTCTGGCATCACCGCCAGCCTGGCGAACGTATTCTGGACAAGTTCCTGCTGAATCGCATTCACGATCTCCTCCTCCTGTCGTGCGCGATCACGCCGTACGCAGCATGAGCCGCGCTTCTATCGGACGCGTAATTAACGGCGAAGCGCTCGAAGGTCGTCTCATTTGACGCCAGGCGACGTCTCATTCAGTGCCAAGGGGAGATCGCAGTCAGACGCCAGGCCGTCGCCATCATCTTACTGGCGAGTTCATTGTTGCAGACCGTCCACAACTAGCGGACGTCGGGAGTGATATGTTCTCCGAGAGCTCGAGAGTCACGAACAGCGCATCCAGGCTAGCGAATGTGGTTTGGAAAGGTTCCTGCTGCGCCGCATTCACGATGCTTCCTCCTCTGGCGAGCGCGGGCTGCTCACTCGTCCTTGCGACGCAGCACGCACCATGGCGGGCGGGGCACCAAACTCGCTTACGAACGAGCGATAAAAGGTCGCCATACTGTTGAAACCCCAGCCAAAAGCGATGTCGACCACCGATCGGCCGGTTCCCGTCGCACCAGCGATCGTGTCGCGGCACCGGAGCAGTCGTTGGCGCGAAACATATCGGGCGAAACTAATTTTGTCCGGCTCGAACAGCCGGTGCAGCTGGCGCACCGAGAGGCCGAGTGCGGTGGCGGCGCTGGCGGGGGTCAGGCTGGAATCGGCGAGATGCAGATCGACGTAGCGCTTGACGGCCGCGAGTTGTGACGAGTGCAGCGAATCCCGCGCCTGCGCGGTGCCCTCGTGGGAGGCGCTGCACGTCAGTGCCACGAGGCTGCAGAGACTGCGCAGCACGGCTTCACCAAGTTCATCGGGAAGCAGCGGCACCTGCGCCTTCGCCGCATCCATAGCTGCGCCGAGGAGTGAGCCGAGCGGCGAGGCGCTCGGCAGTCGAAACGGGCACTTCAGACGGCCGCCGGTTATAAGCGGCGAAAGCGCGGCCTGCGGGATGATCAGCATGTCGAGCGAGGCCGGGCCTTTCGATTCCGCGTCGAATTGCCATTCAGTCGAGCTTACACAGAAATCGCCAGGCTCATGAATGAGATCGACCGGCGTGCTTCGTGAGGCGGCCCTCCAGATGACCGGCACGCGAAATCGGCGGACAAAGAACGCTTCGGTCCTGTCCTTGGCAACGTCGGCCGCAGTCCGTTGGACCCTCTCGAGTCCCGATTTGATCTCCAGCAGCGCAAATTCGCCCGCAATCGTTCCGCTCGCTTCCGCGCGAAAGGCGCTGGGGTCCTGGATCTCGCCCGGCGTGATGCTATGGGCCTGCTTCGCGAAGTAGTCGCACCAAGACCTCACGCGGTCGCGCGGCGCAATATCGTCCGTGGAAAAATGGACTTGCATGACCATCCTATGGCCGACCAAATGCCCAGGGCCCCAATCTTAAACTGATCACATGGGCAAAGCGAGGGTGCGAGACTTTGGGGCTGCCACTTTTGAAGGCGGTCATCCGACGCGGTGTGTCCCCTTCGCGTCTCGGTTACGGCAGGCGAGCTCGATCGGCGCAGAATGAGACATCGTGCGACGCACGGTGGGACGACGGTAGTGATGTGGGACCCTATGGTTACTCAAATTCGAGTGTAAGGCCGAGACCCGGTCCCGGCGATTGTGAGTTCCGGCGCGGCGCTAAAAGCCCGGGTGACGGGCCACTGTCGCTATAGCGCCGTTTAAGTTCTCTCTTGCAGGTGGAGTCAACAAATGACCGAGGCCCTAAATTTGCAATCTAAGGTCCCTCAGGAAGTGTCAAGTCCAGCGGCTCCCTTGGAATCGATTCTCTGCACGGACAAGTTGCTTGGACGTCCCAGCCGTCCGCCGGATCACCACAAGGAGAACACGGCACTTACCGCGCTGGTCAGCGCGTTAGCCGACTCTCCGCGTACAATTCTACAAACGTTGGCGGATAAAGTCCTCGAGACACTTGATGCCGATTCAGCAGGCCTAAGTCTGCTGACGAAAGATGGAAAGCGCTTCTACTGGGCGGCCATCGCCGGTGCATGGAAACCCCACCTTGGCGGTGGTACCCCGCGCGATTTTGGACCTTGCGGTGATGTGCTCGATTCCAACGTCACAACGCTGTTCACTCATTGGGAGCGCCGTTATCCGTACTTGAGCGCCGCGATGCCGCTCGCCGAAGAGGGGTTGCTCGTTCCATTTCACGTAGATGGAAAAGCTGTCGGTACGATCTGGGCCATCGCCCACCGCGATCATCGCAAGTTTGACACCGAGGACAAGCGGTTGCTCGAAAGCCTGGGTCGCTTCGCGTCATCGGCGTACCAAACCGTCGAATCCATCGAAGCGCTCAAATTGGAAGTCGCTGCGCGTGAAAAAGCGGAAACAGAACTGCGCGAATTAACCGACAGTCTGGAACGACAGGTGAGCGCCAGGACCAAGGAGCTGGAGAGCCGCAACGAGGCGCTCGCCAAGGCGCGAGCGGAGCTCGCGCACATCACCAAGGTTACGGGCCTCGACGTGTTGACAGCCTCGATCGCCCATGAAGTCAACCAGCCGCTTAGCGCGATTATCATGAACTGCACGTCGACCCTGAGTTGGCTCACACGGGACGACCCGGATATCGAAAGGGCCCAGTTGGCCACAAAACGCGTCGTGGCCAACGCGCGGCGGGCATCGGAGATTGTAGAGCGTATTCGTGACATGACGAGCCAACAAGCGCCCGAACAGAAATTGCTGCCGATTGATGATGTCATTAATGAATCACTAGGCTTCCTGCGCCATGAGTTGCAGGAAAACGGAATCGTGTTGTCCCTCGATCTAGCACCGGAGCTTCCCGAGATTGTCGGGAATCGCGCCCAGCTACAACAGGTAGTCGTTAACCTGACCATCAATGCCGTCCAAGCGATGGCGCAGCTTGCGCCGGCGGGGCGCAGAATTTCTATCCGAACCATGCTTTCAGACCCCGAGACGGTGTGCTGTAGCATCGAGGATAGCGGCCGGGGTATCGATCCGGAGCATCTCCCTCATCTTTTCGATAGCTTCTTCACGACCAAAGCCCGCGGCATGGGCATAGGTTTGACAATTTGCCGGTCGATCGTCGAAGCCCATGGGGGCAGCATTCGTGCTGGCAACGATTCCGCCCTGGGCGGGGCGCGATTCAGTTTTTATGTGCTCACGCGCCCTTACAATAGATCCTATGCAGGCGCGACGGACGGGAGGTTTGGTACCATCTCGGTTCCTACCTACCACCAGCGCATAGGAGATACTGATGGAAGCCCGAACAGTAGACACCCTGCCGCCCGTCGCAGCTGATCATGACCCGGTCCGCTGTCTTCTGACAATCGAATTGAGCAAGAAGAGTTGGATCGCGGCGATCAATACGTCACTGTCGGACAAGATCAGCCGGTACACATTGGAAGGGTGCGATTGGAATCGACTTTTGGAGTTGATTGAGCGGGTCCGCACACGCGTTGCTCGCGAGGTCGGCCGGCCAGTGGAAATGATCTCATGCTACGAGGCGGGCTATGATGGGTTCTGGCTCCACCGCCTGCTCGAAGGCCAGGCGTGCGCGGCCACGTGGTCGATGCGGCGAGTGTGCAGGTGGATCGGCGTGCACGACGAGCCAAGACGGATCACATAGATGCCCAACGGTTGCTGCGGTCGTTGATGGCCTATCTGCGCGGTGAGCCGAAGGTGTGGAGTGTGTTCCGCGTGCCAAGTGTCGCCGAAGAGGATGATCGTCGGCTGCACCGTGAGCGTGATCGGCTGATCGTCGAACGTGGCCAGCACGTCAACCGAATCAAGGGACTGTGTGCGCTCCATGGCATCTATGATTACGAGCCAATGCGGCGCGACCGGATGCAGCGGCTGGAGCAGTTGCACACCGGTGACGGACGCGAGTTTCCGCCGCGGCTCAAAGCCGAGATCGCACGCGAATTGCAGCGCCTGGAGCTCATACTGGGGATGCTTAAGGGGATTGAGGCGGAGCGCGACGCCATTGCGTTGGCCGAGAACGTCTCGGCGCATACCAACGCGAAGAAGATCCAGGATCTCGTCAAGCTCAAGGCCATCGGAGCGGAGATCGCCACCGTGTTAACTGGCGAAGTATTCTACCGCCCGTTTGATAATCGCCGCCAGGTGGCGGGCTACGTTGGGCTGACGCCGAGTCATTTCCAGAGCGGCCCCAAGTGCCACGATAGGGCATAAGCAAGGCGGGCAATCCCAAGGCCCGCACCATCATGATCGAGCTGGCCTGATTGTGGCTTCGTCATCAGCCCGATAGCCCTTTGAGTTTCTGGTTCCGAGAGTGTGTCGGGACCCTCAGGGTCGCATCCGGCGCATCACCATCGTCGCGTTAGCTTTCAAGCTGCTGATCGCCCTGTGGCGCTATGTGGAGACCGGCATCGTGCCGACAGGCGCCGTTCTGAAAAGCTCATGAGAGCACTGAAGGGGCTTGAAGATCGATGAAAGGAACACCTGATCCAAGGTGGATGCGTGACCGCTTGGGCACTTGGCTGCGAGGCGCCGTCTAATAGATGGGTTCAATCCTCCTTGGAGCCCTTTGCCCTCGCAACGATGCATGAGGGACCTTGGTACGGGCTCGATCCCGACCGGATATAAGTTGATGCGGCAAGCGCCGCATACCTTCAACAAGGGCTCCGCCTTGGATCAAATGGACTAAATAGAAATTAACCCCAACCGATCGGAGAACGACCGACAACGAAAGGGAGATGAGTTCGTTCACTGAGAAACCCGCGAGCGCCTGACATGGCCTGGCCATTATCGCTCGGCGCGTGCTTTCGCCGTCAAGCCCTTGCGCCCAAGGGCGCAACCTTAACGGGCGTTGGGGCTTGACCGCGAAAGCACGGCCGAGCAAGGGGCCATCACGCCATGAATGCAGACACACGCCTCTTGGGAAGCAAGAAAGCGGAATCTCGCAAAAAACCTCTTGACTCGTGAGGCCTCATATAAGCGCCCAACGGACGGCCAGCCGCTTGGTTCCATGCTGTGGAATCCCTTCAAATGAGGAAGCCGCCAGAGCTCCGAGACCAGACCGGCACCCGCATCCACGTGGCCTCAAAGATTTTGGAGGCTGCCACGAGAGGTGACAGCTCACCGGATGACCTGAGGCAGGTCGGCCGCAAAGCCCTCTCGGAAGCGCCGACAATGCGGGCGGTAGTCGTGGAGGGGCAGGGGTGAATTCCAGGTCACTGTCCTGAAGATCCTGGTGAGCTATCCCGATGGCTTCGCCCTGATGGCGGAGCTCAAACGTGATATGGCGATATTGGCAACTAGCGGGCAGGAATGGACAGAGCGCACCAAACGCCTGGCGTCGCGCATGCCTAACTTGGACATTTTTTCCCAAGGACTCGTCGAGCGAACAGCCGGCGGCTGGCGAATAACTGATAACGGACGCGCCGCGCTCGAGCTCATGGAAGCGCGCCCAGCTGCTGCAGGTACGACGAGTGGGGAGGGCTTGATCGACCGCTCCAAACCCGCGACGCCTCCATTGTCACTACCGCTTGAGAGGGGGCTTCGGCGCGGACGCCGTCAGCGTCGACGCGCCGCCCGCGAAAGCGCACTGGCAACGCTTCTTAAGGAGGCCCGCGTCGAAGGTGCTATAGCCTCGTCCCGTCCATGAAGGACTGCGTAAACTGGCACGTCTCGCCGTCCAGTTTGTTCGGCGAGAGCCAGGCGATCTGCGTCACGGCTCAACTAAGCAGATGTTCGAGCGGCTTTCTCTGGAGACTTCGACTCCGGCCGAAGCGGGCGAAAATGTTGCCCCAAGGGCGGCCGACAACGTCGGCTTCTAGGCGCTGGCTTCGGTTCGCTCGCCGCAGCGCCCGCTGTTCGAACTACAAAGCGAGACCGGTAGGTACAGCACAGGAGAGGCTTCGGCAGGAGCAGTGCCGCTGCCGACACTCAGGCCTCGAAGAAGCCAGCCAAGAAGCCACGCAAGGCTGCGGCCTTCCCGGAGCAACTTGCCGTCGCGCACGTCGTAAGCGCGGATCTCCGGCAGCTCACGTTCTCGTCCTGGGACGGCGCAACGAAATCGCGACGAATTAGGTGAAATGACCGTGAACAAAACGGGACAGAAACGCCTGCTGCAGCAAGAAAATTCAACAGCTTAGAAGATGCTCACTGCGTTCGGGACGCAGGAGGTGGCCTCGATCAGATCGCAACTTGAACCGAATGTCGGTATCGGTGGTTGCGCCTCCCCGCTTCGGTGTGAACGCGAACTTGCCATTTGCCCGCAATTTGACCGCATATTGCGCGGGCGATATCCTATGCCGACCGGGACCCTTGCAATTTGTATGGGGTGCTCATGGAATGGTCGACCAGGCCGCAGCGCGCGGATCAACCCTTTGGAAGCTGGGCGGACAACCTTGCCGCGGCATTTGTTCGTCTTGAGCCGCGCAGCATTGCGGACGAGCCTTTCGAAGGCGCCATTTCCAGAGCTGACGCTGCGCCAATCCAGGTCTCCCTGGTGACGGCGACGCGGCATACGGTACTTCGTCTTGCCTCACATATTTCCGGAAGCACCGACGATCTTTGTTTCTTCAACCTCCAGATCGAAGGGCTGGGGCGTACCACGCAGCGTAACCACGAGCAGACCTGTGCGCCTGGCGATCTCGCCGTCGCCGATACGACGGAGCCGTTCGAGATCGCCAACTGCCACAAGTTCAAGCTCTTCTGCTTTGCGGTACCCCGACGACTGCTGCCGAGCGGGTTGCTCGATCGTCCGCGGCTCAACCTGTCTCGCACGGAGACGGGCCGGGCTCTGTCGAAGACGCTCGCCGGCTATGCCGAAATCTGTCTGGCGGACCATCGGCGTTCAATGACCTCGGCCACCGTCGGTGCGCATGTGGTCGATCTGATCGCACACGCGCCCGACGTGCTGACCGATGTGTCCGCCGAGCGCGTGCACATCCCCATCCTGCTGTCGATGATGATCGATTATATCACGCGGCACAGCGAGGACCCCGAGCTCGGCGCGGCAGCCCTCGCTGCGAAGTTCCGCTGCTCCGAGCGCTACGTCCATCGTCTCTTTGCCATGACGGATAGCTCGGTCGGCGAACACGTCAATGACCGGCGGATTGCTGCCTGCACGCGCCGGCTGCTAGATCCCCAATGCGCTCACCGGACCATTGCTGAAATCGCTTTTGCCGCGGGCTTTCGCGACATCTCGCATTTCAACCGTCTGTTCAAGCGCAGCCACGGTTTGGCTCCGCGCGAGTTTCGGCGTGCGAGCAGCGACGCACGCTGACCGATCCGGTTCACTCCACGCCAAGAAATCGGACGCTGCCGTCCAAGATTTTCGTCTGATCCCGGGATAGCCATGGCCCGACGGTTGACATCCGGGATCAGAGGATATCGCCATGGCGATCGATTTCACGCTCACGACGCAACAGCGGGATCTTCAACGCGCTTCGCGCAACTTCGCCAAGGAGGTGCTCAGCGAGGCTCGGCGGGCTGAACTGCTGGCAACACCGGAAGAACGGTTTCTCGCGACCCGGCCCACCTATGAGGCGATGGTCGCGGCCGGCTATTTGCGCAAATGCATTCCGTCGCCGGCGGGGGGCGAAAATTCAGGCTTGATCGACATGGCGGTCCTGGCCGAGGAATTCTACAGCGTGAACGCCAGCGTGACGCTGACGATGCTCGGCACCGTGCTTGGCTTGCTCCCGATTCTGCTCGGCGGCACGCCCGACCAGTGCCAGCGCCTGCTGGTGCCGTTCCTGAGGACGAGTGGTGCGCCGCTCGCCGGATTCTGCTCCAGCGAGCCCGGCGGTAGCGCCAATTCCGGCTCGCCTCCGCCGGGCGAAGGGGTTCGCACCACCGCGAGACGGGAGGGCGACAATTGGGTCATCAACGGCCGCAAGAAATGGGTATCCTCAGCCACCGGCTGGAATCGCGAGGGCGCCGACGTCCTGTGCGTCGTGTGCCGAACCGATTCCGCAGCGCCCCCCAGTGAAGCGATCTCGATCATTGCTGTCGAGGGACCGGTCAAGGGCCTTGTGTTCGAGCGCGCCATCGACACGATCGGCCATCGCGGGCATCTCGTACCGCAGTTCGGCTTGCAGAATGTCGCGGCACCGCACCACAATCTGCTGGGCCAGGAAGGGACGGGGCTCGCCCTGACAGCGGCCGCCTTCACGGGGACCGCGGCGCTCGTCGGCATCTTCGGCGTGGCGTTGATGCGCACGGCTTTTGAGTTCTCGCTACATTTTGCCCAGACAGAAAAGCGCGGCGGCGTTCACCGATCATCGAGCATCAGGCCGTCGGATACGCCCTGGCCGATGCCAAGACCACGATCGAGGCCGCGCGCTATCTCAGCTGGCGCGCCTGTCACGCGGTCGATATCCAGTCGCCGGGTGCCGACGAGCTTGCCATCGAGGCCAAGATCTTTGGCTCGGAAGCCGCGGTGCGCGTGATCACCGATCTCATGCGGGTGGTGGGCGTCGACAGCTACGATCACGAAGCGCCGTTCGCTCGTCTGCTCCAGGACGCGCTGGCATTGCCAATCTTCGACGGCGGCAACATGGGCGTGAGGCGACGGCAACTGCACATGATGTTTCGGCAAGGCAGCTACGATCCGCTTGTGGCCAGCGGCGCAGCCTGAGGGAGATGGTCATGGGCACAGAGCGGAAAGTAGCCATCGTGACCGGAGCATCCCAGGGAATCGGTGCTGGCATTGTCGAAGCCTTCCGGCGGCGAAACTATGGGGTGATCGCGACGTCGCGATCGATCAAGCCAAGCGCAGATGCCGAAATCCTGGCGGTGCCGGGCGACGTTGGCGATCCCAATACCGCGCAGCGGGTATTCGGTGCGGCGCTCGAGCGCTTCGGTCGTGTCGATGCGCTCGTCAACAACGCTGGAATGTTCATGGCAAAGCCTTTCACCGCCTACACGCAGGTCGATTACGAGGCTTACGTGTCGACGAATGTGGCCGGCTTCTTTCACATGACCCAGCGTGCGCTCGACATCATGGGCAAGCAGGGGCACGGCCATGTCGTCACGATCACGACCAGTCTGGTCGACCAGCCAATGAACAGTGTGCCGGCCGCTTTGGCATCTCTCACCAAGGGAGCCCTGAACGCCGCCACGAAGGCGCTCGCCATCGAGTACGCGAGCACCGGCGTGCGCGTCAACGCCGTCTCGCCCGGCATCATCAAGACACCAATGCATCCACCGGAGGCGCATCAAGCGTTGGCCGCACTCCATCCCATGGGCCGGATGGGAGACATCTCCGACGTGGTCGATGCGGTGCTGTACCTCGACGGCGCGGAGTTTGTGACAGGCGAGATTCTCCATGTCGATGGAGGGCAGGCCGCTGGCCACCACCGTACCTAGGCAGGCGCTGCCTCTGCTACAATGCGTCTTCCTCAAATCGATTGCATAATCGTGGCGCCGAGCGATTCCCAAAGCCGAATTATGATCCGATTGTCCGGCCGTAGGTCAAACGGTGGGTTTTGGTCTCGGAGGGTCGAAAATGCTTTATCTTTCAATGGGGATTGACTGACACTCTCTCCGCCATGGATTAGCTGTAACTATCGATTCCTGCGTAACTATTTTCTGAACACGTAGCTTCAGTCCCCAAATTGGTCCCCCGTCGAAGCCAAACTCTGCACATAGGAACGCCGCGCCCAACTCAGCAATCAGTTCTTCCGCCGCGTAATTGCGCGAGCCGAAACGGTTCTTCAGATCGCGATCAAGGCGACTCTTGTGTCCGGTCCAATGCGCCAATTCATGGAAGACCACGTTGTAGAAGGCGTCCGCGCCCTTGAACGAGTCGAACGCGGGCATGGAGATGAAGTCTTGCCTCGGCACATAGAACGCTTCGCCGTGGCCTTCGCGGATGTCCGCGCCCGTTGAGCGCAAGAATTCATCGGCGACGTCGTCGCGGCTGTCAGGATTACGGACGCGCGCCGGCTTCCCGGTCTTGACGTTCTCAGGAAGGTTTTCGCACTGGTCGACGTTGAACACGGTGTACTCCCTCATCATGGGGACTAGCCGCGCCACGCTATCGCCTTCTGCCTCTTCCTGAACTTGGAGCTGCTTCACGAAAAACACTTTCGTACCGCGCTCGCCTTTGCGAACGTGGCCGCCTAGCTCAAGCGCTTGCTTGAAGGTGAGAAACCGCGGCGTGCGATAACCCGCGGTCTGCGCCATCCACAACAGGACAACGTTGCACCCCGAGTAGGGGCGATTGCTCACGGCGTTGCATGGAGTGTTCGCGCCAGGTGTTGCCGACCAGGGTTTGATCCACGGCGCCGCGCGGGCTTCCAGTTCAGCAATGATGCGCGCACTGATACGTCCGAATAGAGATCGCGCTTCATGTCGCTCGCTCCCGTAAGGAACTCGACCACCACTCGGTCGCGGCCATACAGGGCGCGTCGGGACCTCACCGTGCGTTCCCCGTCTCGCGCGCGCGCAGACGTGTGCCGGAAATGTGTAGCCTAGAAAATCCGCGCGTTAATGAAGGTAAACGCGCTGTCCTTGACCGATCTCAGAAGGTCAAAAATGGCGACGCTAAAGAGTGGACACTCTGTTTCGACTGGGGGATCATGCAACGGCTAAGCGAACTAGGGCACCGCCATGGACACCGGAGGTTGGCTGCGGAAGCTTGGCCTCGAAGAATATGAGGCGGCTTTCCGCGAGAACAACGTCGACGAGATCATCCTCCCGAGTTTGACGACGGAGGACTTGAAGGAGCTTGGTGTCGGATCTGTCGGACATCGCCGTAAGTTGCTCGACGCTATCGCAGCTCTGCGAGCTGAAGCGAGCCCACCCGCATCGGTATCCGATGCTGCGCATAAAGGCGCCAGAGATACCGCGGAGCGGCGTCATCTGACAGTTATGTTTTCCGATCTGGTCGGTTCGACAGCGCTGTCGACCAAGCTCGACGTCGAGGACCTGCGTGCCGTCGTCACGGCCTATCACAGGTGCTGCGCGCAAGCCATCGAGCGCGAGGGAGGCTTCGTCGCCAAATACATGGGCGACGGCGTGCTGGCCTATTTCGGTTATCCGCTGGCAAGCGAGCACGACGCCGAACGCGCGGTGCGCGCGGGCCTCGCCCTCGTCGAGGCCGTGCCCCTCCTCGACACCCCCGCCGGCGCGCCGCTGGGCGTCCGGGTCGGGATCGCCACCGGCCTTGTGGTCGTCGGCGACCAACATCCCGCGTCCGCAGCCAGCGCGCTAACCAGAACCCGTCGCGTCCAGCCTCAAAGGCGACGACGATACGCTTGATGTTGCGCCCAACCCGGCCGGCTCCGCGGCGCCAACGATGTAAGAGCTTCAGCAGCATTTCCTCTTGGGCATCGAACTTCTTAAGGGGCTGGCGTTCGACGCCGGGAACGAGCGCCTCAACCAACCACTTCGTTTGGCTCATCTCGATCACGGCGATGATTGCTCCTGCTCGAGAGCGGTGAGAGACCGGCTCGCGTCAAAACGAGAATGTTGCGACATCGGGGAGCTCCATCGGTTGCCGTTGAACAGCGCCCATGGTGCCATGCCTTCGCCGCTCGCCCCATAGCATCTTCACAATAGGCGACATTGCGTTGCCGAGCTTCAGTCGCGTTGCCTGCCGTGTCTACGCAAGTCTTCGATCCAGCGAACACGTTGCTTGTTGCCAGCAAGCGAGCGGCCAAAAGTGGTCCGTTCGCGATTTATAACTGTTTCAGGAATTCCAGGAGCGCATTGTTCACGTCTTTGGCGCGCTCTTGCTGAGTCCAATGACCGCAACCTTTCAAGACTATTGTCTCGCGAAGCAGGGGCACGGACTGTTTCAGGCTAGGGATGAGATGGTCCGATGGTCCCAATTCGGAGATCTGTAAACCGCGTCTCGATCGCCCGCCGAGGACATAGAGGTCTGGGCAGGCTGGGGTGTCGCGATTGTGGTGGGTCTCGATGCTTCGCCTGTCCACGCGATGCCGAAGACCAGCGCAATCGCATTGAAAAGGGCACGCAACATTCGGCGTTCGATCACTAGAAGCCCCCGATGCAAGCGCGGCCAATCCAAAAGTGGAGGCACCGCACAAAACCATCTTCCCCGGAACGCTATCCCAACCGTTGGGATGTTAGTCCATTCCCGGCTGGCGACTGCCACCAGAAAAATACGATCACTTCAAAAAATACGATCACTTCGAATAAGCCAGATCACCCGATCCAGTAGGCGATGTCGATTGCGGTTTGCAAGTCCTCCTTGCCCGTAGGACGTAAGATGAGCCATTGTCTGAGAGAAGCCGCGGCCTGCGCCCGACGGTGACGTGATCAAGGCCCGCGGCCGAGAGCGCCAGGTCAAGCGTGGCAGTCAGGGTGCGGGTAATCGGCGGCTTAGCGCGCGCCTTTGCCCAACCGACTATCACAACGACTTTGGCTCGGTCCGTGTCTCGATCGAAGGCAGAGGTTCGCCACCGATCTTGGCCTCAAAACCCCGCAACCGCTGATAGATCGAAATCAGTTCGACGATCGTGCTCCACGAGTTGACAAGATACTGAAACGAGGTCCTGACCTGCGTGAAGGCATTCAAGATCTGGTTCATCGAACCGAGCGTGATCTTGCCGGCAATGATCGTCGGTCCGAGCAGGATGTAGGGAAAGATGACGTCGGTCTGCAAATAGACGATGCGGCCGACATTGAAGTACATGAAGTTCAGATAGAGCAGGAAGTAGTTCCGGCGAATGGCACCGAACAGCTCGCTCACGGTCGGTGGATCGGCGCGGGCCGGATCATCTTCGCCGAGCACGAGCTCCTTGCGATAGGCCGCCTCGACCCGCTGGTTGAAAAACTCGATCGCGGGCAGGCGGATGCCGATCAGCGCTAGCGCGCCGGTTCCGAGCACCGACCAGATCACTGCGGCGAATACCAGGGGATAGGGGATCGAGCCGATCAGCGGCAGCTCCGTGACATTGCTGGAGAGCCTTACGAGAACCGGCAAGAAGGCCAAGAGCGTCAGCACGGCACTGATCAGATTGACGCCGAGACCTTCCATGGTCGTCGCAAACCGCATGGTGTCCTCCTGCACCCGCTGCGAGGCGCCCTCGATGATGCGGAGTTGTGACCAGTTTGCGATGTAGAAGTCGTTCATCGCGGTCCGCCAGCGGAAGATGTAGTGGCTGACGAAGAACCGTGTCATCACGCCGACCACGACCGCGACCAGGGCGATGCCGGCGAAGGTCGACAATTCGCTGTAGAACTGCTCGACCGTGACCGGCTTCGATTTCGAAAGCGCGGCCTGGACGAGATCGTAGAACGGCCCGTACCAGCTGTTAATGGCGACGCTGACCTGGACCTGAAAATAAGATGTGAACAGGATCAGCGCGGAACCGAGGATGGACCACGGCGCCCAGGGATGCGGCGCGGACACCATCCATGCGCCGGCGAAGATTACGACGCAAAGGGCAAAATAGAGGTCGAACCAAAGCGAGGCTGCCGACCAGAATATCTCCACGCCGACGCCACCGGGCGCAGGCGACCCGATGAGATTGCGGACAAAGCCATACCAGAACGCCATCGCCAGCGCCGCCCAGACGATGGCCGAGAGAAAGAACACTTTCGGGCGTGGGAAAAATGAAACGAACATTGTTTGCATCCAATCTCAGATCAGAGCATTTGCGGTTCCTTTGTTGGACATCGCGCATGCAGGAAGTGCCCGAAGCTGTAGGGCGGACAAAGGCCCAGTATACCCGCCAATTCCAATTGTAAGCTGAGTACGGCGTTGCGCGCCTTTGCTCACCTTAAGAATTCGTCACGTCATTGCGACGGCTCCTAGAAGGCGTCAAGCCGGGCCATAAAAGGATATGAACCAGGTACGTTTCAAGCTCGATAGCGTGTCCACAACCATTTCCTCGGCGGCGGCTCTTATAACAAAGAAACAACGATTGCCGATAGTTCTTGGCGGTTGCGTCCTCACCGACTATCGACGTAGCCGAGGTCACGAAGGCCATTCGAAAATGCGTCGACGGCTCCGATAAGTTGGGAGGCAGACGTCGGGCCCAGGTACCCGATCCGGGCAAGCCGCTCCGCCTGCTGCGCCCGCGCCGCGAACGGCCACGCTGCCGCTGCGCCGCCGAGCAGTGAAATGAAGCTGCGCCGTTTTAGTTGACCGACCTGAATACGCGACCCCTGGCCGCAAGGGTCGCGAAACGGAGTTGTGCGAGCCGTGAACGGCTCCACTAAGCGTATGCGCGAAAATCCGTTGCGGTGGAGGTCACTTCAATGCTGCTGCTCATTCCCGGCACGCGGCGGATAGCTCCGAGCTGCCCCAAGCTTTTGTAGACTGCGCTGAACTGTGGTAATCGCCTTCACCGCACCAGGCTTTGACGGCCTCAAGGCACTGCCTTTGTTTTGGAGTGAGGACAATCACGTTGATGACAATCTCGCTAAATGGGTTCGCCCAAGCAGCTTCTCATCGCGCGTTGGCAGTAGCCCGCGCTCATGAGCAAGCTTGTAGGCGTATGCGGCCGTTAGTCCATTGCTCATCGCAAGTTCGGTTCCTTTGATGGGATCGCCTAGATAAGCGTCTAGAATCTGCTCGCGAATTTCTTTGGTGACCCTGTTGCGGCTATTCCAACTTCCAGTTTTCATTTGGCGCCTCCTTATGCGAAGCAGTACACGGCATCAGACGAGTTGGAGCTAATGGGTGGGAGCGGCTGATCGCCCTGCGCTCGCGATCAGCCCATGCTCCCCGGCATGAAGCATCTGACGCCAACGAAAGCGCCGTTCAGATAGTAGGGCCAGACCATCGTGCGACCAGCGCGGTTCGGTCTATCCACGACAGCGTCGTTCGGAACATCAACCCACTCGCCATCAATGCGCACGCGATAGTGACCATCCTTAGTTTCCCAATCGACGTCATCAACGCGCTTCGCATCGCTGCCATCGCAGCAGGCCCTTTGCCACTGTGCAAGCTCTCATACCAACTGTTCAACTCAGGGTGCTGACAATCGTGCGCGCGGGCGTGACTGATTGTAGAAATCGGCTGCATGACAGTGAATACAACAAGCGTTGCATGCCAAATGTGATTATTCATCTCACACCCAATCCCGGAATCTCTCTGTGCAGTCAGGAAATTCATTCATCCGCATCGACATGCGAAATCTTTCTCAGCTCGCCGCTCGTAGTCGTCGCAAGGGCCTTAAGCTGAACCGCAATCGCTGAGTCGGTCATGGTTTGGGCGGCGCGGAGCAAAGTCTCTGCTGTTTTGAGATATTGCTTGCCACGTCGTGAGATCTGAAGCGTCATGAGGCTCTCGCGCGGTTCCCTGGCAGGTGTTCGAACGGCATTTGTAGCCAGCCCAACCAATTGCGGTCACCTTGGAGGCGAGCCCTGAAATGATCGACGCACTCCTTGGAGCAAAGCGGGGTTCGCCACGAATAATGCCGGACGAGACCAAACTTGCCATCACAAACTGCGCATCGCGCGGCACTGCCAGATCTAAGATTATCGCAGCAATGGGGCATCGTAGTCTCCTCTCGGTACTATCGTCGCTGTTCGTCGATTATCCTTTTGCACCGTCGCACTGCCTGGTGTGCGCTTTTCCTACGCGGTGCAGCCTAGGACGATCGCGGTCAGCCGCTCAATTGGACGTAGGTAATGCGCCGCCCATCCAAGGGGCCAGGGGAATGATACGAAGGTTTAGGGAGCGCGCTCCTAAAGCCGACCACTTCCGCAACGGGCCTTGGCTGTGTAAAAACGATCTCAAAGGGCGTCGGTCCCGGAAGCCGGGAGCCGCGTGTGTCTCAGGCCCCGATCGCAGCGATCAGCGGCTTGATCCCGACGATGTTCATGACCCGTGTCAGATTATAGGCCAGCACCGAGAGTGCCATTTTCGGCGGCTACTTTTGGAAGCGTTTTTGTGAGGAAGTGTGTCGCTCCCATGCGGGCCTTCATCGTGCCGAACGGATGCTCGACTGTCTCTCGACGCTGGCGCATGGCTTGTGGGTTTGCATCGAGACGCTGCTGCACAGCCTCGAGCAGATGCTCATGCTCCCATCGTGGAATCCGCCGCTCTGGCCCTGTCGTGCACTGCGATTTAAGCGAACAATTTTGACAGGCCGTGGTCCAGTAGCGCCGTAGCTTGCCGTCTTCCTCGCTCGTGAAGCGATATGGCAGTTGCTCTCCAGCCGGGCAGCGATAGGACCTCTTCAGGCAAATAGACAAAATCCTGCTTGCCGAAGCGCCCATCTGACTTGGCACCCGACGTCTGTGGCTTGGGCAGAGTTACCATGATGCCGGCCTCGTGGCACGCGAGGATCTCCACGCTGCTGAAGTAGCCGCGATCGGCAACGGCCTCGAGCGCCTCGGTCTGGAGCACTTCTTTCGCCTGCTTTGCCATATTGGCCAGTTGAGCCCGATCTAAGCCGCTGTTCGTTACCTCATGCGTCACAATCAGATGGTGCTCGGTATCCACGGCAACCTGCACGTTGTAGCCGACGACGCCGGAGCCGCGGCCGCTCGTCGCCATCGAGCGGCTATCGGGATCAGTCAAGGAGATTTGCTGGTCGGGCGATGCAAGCATCTGCTTCTCGTAAGCGGCAAGCTTGCCCATTTCCTCCTTCAGCTTCGTCAGCTTTTCGGTAAGCCTCGTCACCTTCGTGGCCAGGGCCTCCGTCGGCTCCTGCCGGTCGGCCGTGTCTAGTTGGCCCAGATACCGCGCGACGCTCTCCTCCAGCTGGGAGCGTCGCCGCTCCACCTTCGCCCGTGTGAAGTTCCTGTCCCGGTTGTTCACCGCTTTGAACTTGCTGCCGTCGATGGCAACGCTCGCCGTCGTCAGGAGACCCATCCCACGGCAGAGTTCAACGAAGCGCGCACACACCCTGCGCAGCGCCAGGCCATTGTCCTTGCGGAAGTCGGCAATCGTCTTGTGATCGGGAGTGAGCCGACCCAGCAGCCAGTTCGACATTGCGTCCGGCTTCTCGTTCGAGCCGCCGGCTCGACTGCACCCGGTTCAGATAGCCATAGATGTAGAGCTTCAGGAGAAAGAGGGATGGTACGACGGCCGACCGGTCGCCGCCGGCTCAACCTCGAAGCTCATCTCGCCCAAATCGAGCGCATCGACAAACGCATCGATCACACGGACAGGATTACTCTCGTCAATGAAATCATCGAGGCATTCGGGCAACAGCGTCCATTGCCCACGATCCGCCTCCTCAACGAAGCGCCTCATCGATTCCCCCCAAAAAGAATCATCGGAGAATCATAGCAGCGGCACAGCGTTCTCACACAGGTGCGCCGGGAGACCGGCAAGGAGTAGGTGGTGCAAGTCCACTACGATGAAGGAATAGCGAACCGCATCGACCCCGAGCCGTGCGCAGGTATCCGCGAGGATGTCGGCGAAGCGTCGGCAGGGGGACGTGCAGGCCAACCATTGAGCCGCGATAGAAAACTGATCCCGGGTGCCGACGCTGTCTGTGTAGCGGAAGGCAACATGCTCAAGAGCGTCATCGCAAGCGCTTGGGTAACCCGGCGTGGTCGAAGAACTTGGCATGCACGCACGCTCCCTGCACGGGAACCGGGAGGTCTCCGGGTTGGCCGAAAGCCCCTCTGGGTGGACGGTCCGCGACGGGAAGGCGAGGAGCCGTAGCCGTCGATGCACAATCCGGAGAAGTCTGACTCTGCCGTAGTAGCTGGGAAGTCGCCGAACAAAGCCGGGCCACCGGCGGCGGAGGCGGCGGAGCAAAGGGCAGGGACCAAGGGGAATGCGGATCAGCAAAGCACGCACCGGACGCAGACCCGGGCGCGCGTGACCTAGGCGCTGAGCCGCGTACGGCAAGCCGCAAGGCAAAGGAAGAAGGAGCGGTTCACCGCGCTTCTCCATCAGGTCAACGTCGACACGCTCCAGGTGGCATTCTACGCGCTCAAACGCAAAGCTGCCGCTGGAGTCGATGGGGTGACCTGGCAGGACTACGAAGTGAACCTTGAGCGCAATCTCGAGGATCTCCACGGAAGAGTCCACCGAGGAGCGTATCGGCCTCATCGATCGCGTCGGACATACATACCGAAGGCGGATGGCCGACAACGGCCGCTGGCGATCGCGGCTCTGGAGGACAAGATCGTCCAGGGCGCTTGCGCCATGGTGCTCAACGCCATCTACGAGGAGGATTTCCTCGGGTTCTCGTACGGGTTCCGACCTGGACGAGGGCCGCACGATGCGCTGGACGCCTTGGCGGTGGCGGTCACCAGCCGGAAGGTGAACCACATACTCGACGCCGACATCCGGGACTTCTTTGGCAGCGTCAACCATGACTGGTTGATCCGCTTCCTGGAGCACCGCATCGGCGACAAGCGCATCATCCGTCTGATCCGTAAATGGCTCAAGGCGGGTATCCTCGAAGACGGGATCGTATCCGTAGCTGACAGTGGGACTGGCCAAGGTTCGGTGATCTCACCACTCCTCGCCAATACCTACCTGCACTACGTGTTCGACCTGTGGGCCGATCGCTGGCGACGGCAAGAGGCCCGCGGCGACATGATCGTCGTGCGCTATGCAGATGATCTGGTCGCAGGCTTCGAGCATGAGGACGACGCCCGTCGATTCCTTGATGCACTGCGTGAGCGGTTCGGAGCATTCTCGCTGTCGCTCCATCCGGGCAAGACCCGCTTGGTTGAGTTCGGCCGCCACGCTGCAGCCGAGCGCAAGAAGCGCGGTATCGGTAGACCGGAGACCTTCGCGTTCTTGGGCTTCACCTTCATCTGTGGAAAATCTCGACGGGGCGCCTTCCAATTACAGCGGAAGACCCGGCGCGACCGCATGCGGACGAAGCTGCAGGAAATCAAGACGGAGCTGCGGCAAAGAATGCACCAGCCTATCCCGTCTCAGGGACACTGGTTGAGGCAAGTCGTTACAGGCCACTTCGCTTACTATGCCGTGCCCACAAACAGCCGGGCGCTCTCAGCGTTCCGGCATTACGTGGCCGACCTCTGGCGCCGCACGCTTCGGCGGCGCAGCCAGAAAGACGGCTTTACGTGGGAGCGAATGACGAAGTTGGTCGCCGACTGGCTTCCCGCGCCGCGCATCCTTCATCCATGGCCTGACCGGCGCTTCGCCGTTAAGCACCCGAGGTAAGAGCCGGATGCTCGAATTGGGCTTGTCCGGATCTCTGCGGGGGGTGTTCAGCAATGGGCATCCCTACCGCGAACCAGGGTCATTTCCGGACTCATGCTCTGCAACAAGCGATGTCCAGCATGATTTGCTCGAGCCGCTCGGCTTCCAAAAAGCCTCTATCTCATTTCGTACCGATCGCTGCCAATTGGTGCAAAAGTACGCCTTGACTGTGCCTGGCCTCAACGCAAACACACGGGGGGGGGGAATGATGATTGACGAACGGACCGTGCCTTATGCCGCTCTTCTTCTTCGGATCACGCTGGGTTTGCTCGCACTGGCCCACGCGGGACTAAAGATCTCCGTGCTTACACCGCCAGCCTTCATCAAGTACTTCGGTGGCCTTGGGCCGCCGGAATGGTTTGCGTACGCAATCATCGTGTTCGAGGTACTCGGCGGTGCAGCTCTCATACTTGGGGTTTTGGTTCGCTGGATAGCCCTTTTGTTTGCTGGAGAACTTGCCGGGACCATCGTCATGGTGCACGGCGCCATGGGATTTCTTTTTTACAATCCGAGGGGCGGCTGGGAGTTTCCCGCGCTTTGGGCCGTATCAGCCATTGCTCTGGCTCTTATCGGTGATGGGCCCTATGCCCTCGTTCGCTCATGGAATCGGTAAGGTCCCGCGCGTCGTAGCGCAGCTCATTCCCTCGAGCGTTGGGCGGACAGCACCCCCTCAAGTCCGTATAGGTCCGTTCGGGGTCATTCTCGACTGAGCCGGCCGGTCCGGCGTGCCGATGGCGAGCAGGATGTCGGGATTGAGCGCAACCAGCTCGCCCGCCTGCCGGGCGATCAACGCCCGATCGCCGGGTTCGTTAAATAGATAGATGCCGAGCGCCGCGGTGCCAACAGTGCCAATGCCGGTCCACGCCGCATAAGCCGTACCGACCGGCAGCGACTTAAGGGCGAGTCCGAGGAACCCAATGCTGGCCGCCATAGCGATGACCGTGCCGACTGTTGGCAAAAGGCGCGCGAAGCCTTCTGTGAATTTGAGGCTGATCGCCCAGGCGATTTCGCACAGGCCAGCAATAAGCAGAAAGAACCAGGCCATGGGAATACCCTAAAATTCTTGAACCACGACCAATCTCTCTCTCGGTATGCTCCAAATCAATGCTTTGAAAATCTGCAGTAGCATCTGGCCAGGCTGTCCCAAAGAGATCGAGCATAGTCGGTGAAGCCGGTGATGTTGCCGCCCGGATGCGACAGGGCTTTGACAAAACCCTGGCCAACGGGATCCGTGACGACCGCGAACACGATCGGCGCCGCCATGGCGCCAGTCGATCCGCAGATTGTCTTGCTCCTTCCAGCCAAGCGTCGCGAGCGCATCGGCCAGGATCGTCGCGCGCATCTGCCCGATCGGGTCATCGGCCGCCGTCACCGTGAGCACGCCGAGCCGGCGCGGCCCGACCGGCGCCGGCTGCGCGACCGCCGGCAGCGGCAGCAAGGCGGTGCCGCAGAGAAGTGCCAGAACCTCGCGCCGCTTCATGGGGCGTCCCCTCAGATCCAGCCCTGCAGCTCGCGCAGCACCAGGGTGCGGATCACGTCCATGCCTGGCTCGCTGTCGTTGAGGCAGGGGATTGCGGCAAACGCCTCGCCGCCATTGTGCCGGAAGATCTCGGCATTCTCCTGCGCGATCTCCTCCAGCGTCTCCAGGCAATCGGCGGCAAAGCCCGGCGTCACCACCGCGATGCGGCGCACGCCCTCGTGCGCCAGGCGCTTCATGGTCGCGTCCGTATAGGGCAGGAGCCATTCGTCATTGCCGAAACGCGACTGGAAGGTGAGCAGCAGCTTTGAGGCGTCCATGCCGAGCCGGCGGCGCAGCGCCTCGGTCGTCGCTACGCAGTGGCTCTGATAGGGATCGCCCTGCTCGACATAGGATTTCGGCATGCCGTGGAAGGAGGCGACGATCAGCTCCGGCTTGAACGGCAGGCTCGCTAGGCTCACCTCGATCGAGGCCGCAAGCGCCTCGATATAGGCCTCGTCCTCGTAGTAGGGCGGCGTCACCCGCAGCGTCGGCTGGGCGCGCAGGCGGGCGAGCACGCGAAACACCTCGTCGCACACGGTCGCCGAGGTCGAGGCCGAATATTGCGGATAGAGCGGCACCGCCAGGATCCGATCGCAGCCTTGCGCGATCAACACATCGATGCCGGACCTGATCGACGGATTGCCGTAGCGCATCGCCCAGTCCACCACGACATGCGTGCGATCGGCAAGCGCGGCGGCGAGCTTGTCGGCCTGCGAGCGGGTAATGGTCTTGAGCGGCGACTCGTTCTTCTCGGTGTTCCAGATCTTCTGATAATCGAGCGCCTTGGTGCGCGGGCGCTTTCGCAGGATGATGCCGTTCAGCACGAACTGCCAGATCAGGCCCTGGTCCTCGATGACGCGGGGGTCACTCAGGAATTCCTTGAGGTAGACGCGCACGCCCGGGGCATCCGCGGTGTCGGGCGTCCCGAGGTTGACGAGCAGCACGCCGACACGCGACGGGCTCGGCGCTGCGGAGGCCTTCGATATGTCGATCGGGAGAACGCGCGTCATGGTCCAACGGGTTCGCGCGTTGGGCCGAACTTGTCAAGATTGGGCCGACTTCGCTAGGGTTTCGGGGTGCAGGGGGAAGGAACCGTGACGCTCGCGGAATGGTGCATCGCCTCGATCAAATGGATCAGGTTATCGAAACCGCGCGACCCGGCCTTCTATGAGGATGCCATCTCGCAGCGCGCGCTGGGCGCGCACCAGAACGGCATCGAGACCTTCCCGTTCTTCGCGATTGCCGTGCTGCTCGCCGAATTCCGCGATTCCCCGCAGCGCCTGGTCGACGAACTCGCCGCACTCTTCCTGATCGTGCGGATCGCCTACGTCTTCACCTATCTCGGCAACCGCCCGACGCTGCGCTCGATCCTCTGGAGCATTGGTTTTGCGATCAACGTCGCGATCTTCTTCATGCCCGCCTTTACGCGGTTTCTGCCGGTGTGAGCGACGGAGCTTTGTGACGCGCAGCGGCCTCACCCCGTCATCCTGAGGTGCGAGCCGTGCGGTGCAATGCACCGCAGGGCGAGCCTCGAAGGTAAAGAAGCTGCTTGAGAGGAGCGGAAGGGTCTCGATCAGCTCCGGGGCGTTGATGTGATGGCCGATGCCGAGACTGATCCGAGTACGCGCCTTGCCGCTCTAATTCAATGCGGGACAGCCTTAGGGTTTGCTGGTTGCGGGAACGACATCCGTCAGAAACAAGCCCACGAGCGAGATGGGCGCCGTTTTGCCGTCTCGCTATCACCTTCACATAGTAGTACCGGGCGTTTCGAGCGCCTCCTGTTGGCAGAAATCGCCGGCGACGCTGTGTTCGCGTGCGTTGCACAAAGCTTCGCCTGCATTCGACGGCCAATGGGACAGCTGTCGACGAAAAGGCGCAGGTTCAGATGTTCTTCAGCGCCAAAGCGAACAGTAGTCTGGCTGGAATACGCCACGCATTTGGCAAGGGTATCTTCCGGGCGGAAGCCGCTGCGTATGCCACCCAGTGAGTGTTCCACTGTTTCCTGTTTCATGACCCACGACTCCGTGCTTTCGATGGAACACCGAGCTATCGGGACGAATGACAGCACCAAGTCGTCATGACATGCTTACATTCACAGTCCGCCTCATCTTATCGGCATCGATAGTTTTGCTGATGCCAGCCATTCACTCAACTTGGACCACCGCCTTCGCCCCGAGATGTTGCGAACCGCGATGGCAACGGCGTTCTTCTGACCGACCAAAACGACTAGCTTCTTGCCCCGGGTGACGGCGGTATAGAGCAGATTTCGTTGCAGCATGGTGTAGTGCTGCGTCATAATCGGAATGACCACGGCCGGATATTCTGAACCCTGGCTCTTGTGGATAGTTGCGGCGTAGGCCGGCACCAGCGTGTCGAGTTCACCGAACCCGTAGGGGATGATGCGGCCGTCGAAGCTGGCGTTGAGCTCGCCGTCATCGGGATCAACATCGTCTATGTAGCCGATGTCGCCGTTATAAACCTCCTTGTCGTAGTCGTTCTCAATCTGCATCACCTTGTCGCCGGGTGCGAACGTCCAACCGAATTCTGGTTGATGATGCCGGTGCGTCGTGACACCAGCCGCTCGCGCACGCGATGCAGCGCCTGCAGATCCAGTTGCTCCGCGGTCTTGGTCGCCACGAACGTCATCGTCGGGCGCTGCACGGCTTCGGCAATCGCTTCGGCATCATTGAAGTCATTCTTCTGTCCCTTCGAATAGGGCCGCACGTATTTCGCCGGCATCAGCTGGGCGTCGTGGCCGAGCACCTGTAGCTTGCGGCTGAGATGATGCGCGCCGACGCAGGCCTCCATCCCGATCAGGCACGGCGGCAGGTTGGCGAGCCGGGTCTTCACCTGGCCGCGTGACCACTTCTGCCGCAGCACGATGGCGCCGCGGTGATCATGACCCACGATGTGGAACGAGGTCTTGCCGATATCGATGCCAATCACGGCGATCGTCGCGTTGAGTTTCTGAGACATGGCGTGCTCCTTTACTTGAGCGCCCCTTGCCAGCTTCTCGTGCTGGCAGGGCCGCGGCACGGCCGGACCATGCCTCGGCATCAGGAGCAATTCGGTTGCACGATCAGCATCGGTCTGCACCGCGGCACACTCTATACGTTCCGCTCCTTTCTCTACGGCCGCGACGTCTGGATCGCCTCGCAACTGCAGAGTGCATCGGTTAAGCTCTTGGGGAGCGAGGAGAACGGCATCTTTGTCACCGGCGCAGTCCGCAGCGCGCTGTTCGGCACTCCATCGCATAACCGGCTTGAGCCCGTCACGCTGCTCCCGTTGCCACGGTCTCTTGCCGGGATAGAGGTCTATCGCTTGTGCCAATGAGGTGCCCGACTGGCAGCGGGACACAACGGAGCGCTGAGCTAATCCCGGGGCGTCCCCTCTCGGCTGACAACGCACCGCAACGCAAACTGAGGATTGTCCGGGGTTGGTCGCCGCGACGCTAACTATCAATTGTCGAATAAAGAAGACCGATTCTAGGCTGGCCGGCGCTTCCGAAGATGCATTGGGCGGGGCCGCTCGAGCTGCTTCCGGTTTTCGACTACAGCTACGACGGCGTCAAGCGCTCGATCGAGCAATCGGTGATACGTCTTGGCTTCGAGCAAATCGACGTACTTTTCATTCATGACGTTGATCGCTGGACGCAGGGGAAGGATTTTCCTCGCACGTTCGCAGCCGCGATGGAGGGGGCGTATCGTGCGCTCGACGATCTGCGAAAGCATGGCTCCGTCAAGGCGATCGGCGTTGGGATAAACGAAGCCGACGTTGCTGCCGATTTTCTCCGGGCAGGCGACTTCGACTGCATCATGCTCGCCGGGCGGTACACGCTCCTCGATCAAAGCGCGCTCGATGTGTTCATGCCATTGGCGAAATCACGCGGTGTGGATGTGTTCATGGCCGCGGTGTTCAACTCGGGCTTGCTGGCGAAACCGACCGCGAAAGACGTCACTTACGACTATGCGGTTGCGTCTGACGAGATTGTCGGCCGTGCAAGGCGCATCGCAGCGATCTGCGGCGAGTTCAATGTCCCGATCCAAGCGGCGGCGATTCAATTTCCGCGAGGCTACCCCGCTGTCAAGACCGTCGTCCTGGGCATGAGCAAACCTGATCGAATCCGGCAGAACCTGAATTGGTGCTCGACAAAGATTCCGTCGGCGCTTTGGGATCGCCTCAAGGAGGAACGGCTCATTAGAGAGGATGCGCCATCGCCCGCCTAGGGCACGACGAGTCAATCCTTCGGAAGACATTTGACTCCAAATTGGTAGGGCCATAGGCTGACTCTAATCGGCCGTTGCGTTATACGGTCCGAGGGAGGACGACCAATGAGGCGAGCATTATGGAGCATGGTCGCGGCCGCGGCGCTCGTCGCCGCCACTGGAGCCAAGGCCGATGACACGGTCAAAATCGGGGTCAACGCCGCTTTGACCGGGACGTTCGTGTCGGCCGGCAACACCATCCACAACGGTGTCAAGTTGGCTGTTAAGCAGATCAATGACGCCGGCGGCTTCGTGGTGAATGGCAAGACTTACAAACTCGAGCCCATTTACCGAGACAATCGCACGGACGTGAACACGGCAATTGCGAACGCACGGGAGCTGGTGGACGACATCGGCGTCAAGGCGATCTGGGGCACCGAGAGCCACGATTTCTCGATCGCCATGACCAAGATCACCAATCCGGCGAAAGTCATCCAGTTTACCGGCAACAGTTCGCTCGGCTGCTGCCTCACCGAGGACTCGACGAAACCCGGAGGCGCGCTGCACTATACCTTCCAGACCGAGCCGCAGGAGTTTCAGCGGAGCGGCAGCACCGCCAAAGGCGTGCTGACGCTTCTCGAGCCGCTGCTGGGATACAAGCCAAAAGCGTCAGTCGTCTTCGTCCAAGACGACGCGGGCGGGCAATACCTCTCGTCGCACTATGAGCTGGCGCTGAAGGCCAACGGGCAGCAGACCGACTTGATAAAGTATCCGCCGGAGACGAAGGACTTCACGCCCTTGCTTACCCGGGTAAAGGCGGACAAGCCCGATGTCGTGCACATTTGGTACAACGGCGATTATGTGATGATCGCCTATCCCCAGGCGGTTCAGCTCAACGTCGCGCCTTCCTACTTCCTATTCGGCGTCGATCCGGGGGTCTGGAAGGAACGGAACCTAAAATCCACGGTGCCGATCACCCTGAGCTGCGTTCCCGTATGTTGGGGCGCCCCGCCCTTCCAAGGAGCCAAGGACTACTTCGATCAGTACTTCGCCCTCGGCGCTCCGAAAGGTGTCCAGTCCTCGGTGTCTCTGCTGTACTACGATTATGTCGGAATGTTCGTGAAGGCTATGCAAGCCGCGGGCACCGTCGACGATACCGACAAGATTGTCGCCGAACTTGAGAAGATGAAATACCAGGGCGTGGTGTCGCAGGTTCCGCTGTATTTCAACGACAAGCATCAGGTGACCTTTGCGACCGAGGTGTGTCTCGTCATGCCCAACACTTCGGATCAGTTCAAATGCGCCGTCGAACAGCCGCCGGAGACCCCGCCTCCAGGCGATCCTGGCGGTTGAGGCGCACTGTTAAGTCACGGCGCTCATAAGCAGTCGCCGATGACCTTACGAAAAGCGATAGGACCTGAGGCGGACCGCAAATCGCCGATCCGCCTTCAAGGTCCAGAGGTTTTCGTTGCGAAAAGTGCTTTGGATCCTAGAGTAAGGCCATGGAGACTTTCCTCCAGGAATTGGTCAACAGCCTTTCTGTCGCCAGCGTCATCATTCTGATGGGCATTGGCGTGACGCTCATATTTGGATTGACCGGTATCATCAATTTCGCCCACGGCGAATTTCTCATGCTCGGGGGCATTGGGGTCTGGGTTCTCGTCGAAAATGGCGTGGGCTACGTTCCGGCCGTTCTGATTGCGGTCGCGCTCGTTGGCCTGCTCGGGTTCCTATTGGAGCGGGGGCTTTTTCAGTTCACGTTGCTCCGCCCAAACAATGGTTTCATGGCCTCACTCGGCCTGTCGATCGTGATCCAGCACGTTGTCATCCGCATCTGGAACTCGTTCTCGAAGAGCATTCCGGAACCGTTGCCCGGCGTCTGGCAGATCGGTGAGATACGCTTCATCAAGATGCGCGTGGTGGTTGTCGTCATCACCGCCATCGTCGTCGCAGTCACGTTCTTCACGATCTCTCGCAGCCGATACGGGCTTGCGCTCCGCGCCAGCCTGGCAGACCGACAGACTGCGGCCCTGATGGGGATCCCTATCCGGCGCTATATCACCGTGATCTTCGCCTATGGCAGTGCCATCGCCGGTCTCGGCGGTGCGCTTACGATCGCCCTGTTCCCGATTACGCCGTTCGTCGGATCCGAAATGATCATGCTTGGGTTCGCTGTCTCGCTTATCGCCGGACTTGGCAATGTCGCAGGCGTCGTTGGGGCTGGACTGATCCTCGGACTCGTCAACGGGCTCAGCGGCGCGTATGGGACCCCGGAATGGACCAACGCCTATACGTTTGGGCTGATGATCCTGATCCTCATCTTCCGACCGCAGGGGTTGTTTGGCGGCACGATGGGGCCGGCGATTGAATAAGGATGCTTCATCCGCAGTCGCCGTTGCGACAGCGTCCACCCGCCGGCCGATCCAGGAGCGGCGTCGCCAATTCTGGCCGTCGCGCGAGCTGATGGTCGTAGCCGCGCTGGTCGTATTTGGGGTGCTGGTTCTGCCCTGGCTCAATCCCGGCTATCGAATCCTATCGTTCGCCATTACCACCGGCGTCACAGCGATCGTGCTTTATGGGATGGCGATTCCGTTCGGTCAGGCCGGGATCATGTCCTTGGGGTACGCCGGCCTCATGGGCTTCGGCGCCTACACTGCGGCCATCCTTTCACGCGACTTCGGCATGAACATGTGGGAGGCGATGCCATTCTCGGCCGTCGTTGCGGCGGTGTGCGCGGGGCTGTTCGGCCTCCCTTCGCTTAGGATCAGTGGGCACCACTTCGCCATCACGACCTACGTTATGTGCGAGCTCTTGCGGATTTCTCTAATCAACGGCGGCAAGTTCACTGGCGCGGCGACCGGACTTGACGTGCCGCCGGTCGGCACCGTTCTGGGCGTTAATTTCAACAAGTTGGGCAACGCATACTTGCTCGTGGCGGCATTCATGCTTGCAAGCATGCTGATCGCCTACCTCATTGCGAACTCGAAGTACGGGCGGACGTTGCGCTCGATCCGCGAGAACGAGCAGCTGGCGAGATCGGTCGGCATAAACACCAACCTGTACAAGGTCGGAGCGTTCATGCTGAGCGGCCTGTTCGCGGGCGTCGGGGGCGATCTGCAAGCCTACAACTTTCGCCACATTTCGCCGGACCTCTACGGCGGCGCGACCAGTCTCTACTTCGCCCTCATGGTAATGCTCGGCGGACCGCGGACCATTTTCGGCCCCTTGACCGGAGCCGTGATCGTGACGTTCCTGCCGGAAGTGATGCGGGTCGAGCCGGTCGATTCGCGCATAGCCTATGGCCTCGCCCTTATCGCGGTGATCATGCTGCTGCCGGGAGGAATCATCGCGGTGCTTGAGCGCGGCTACCAGTGGGGTGTCGCCGCTGTTCACGGCGCTCGAACGTCAGTGAGCCGGCGCCTCTCGAGCTTGAGAGGCGCCCCGAGATGACCGTGCTCGAGATCATCGGCCTCCGAAAGAAATTTGGCGGCGTCGTCGCGCTCGCCGGCGTCGATGTGACGATCAAGTCCGACGTGATACTCGGCGTCATCGGACCCAACGGCTCCGGCAAGACGACACTGTTTAACTCAATATGCGGCGTCTATCGTCCTGACGGCGGGACCGTGCGCTGGGAAGGAACCGACATTACCGGCAGGCCGGCTTTCGCAATTGGCCGCCTAGGCATCGGGCGCACCTTCCAGCAGGCGATGTCCTTCCCGGCTCTGTCGGCTCGCGAGAACGTGCAGATTGCGATCGAGCACGGGTCGAGGCGGCGGCATAATGGGATACGACCATGGACTTCGCCGGACGAACTGCTTGACTTCGTCGGCCTAGGAACGTTCGCCGAGGACAGCGCGAATTCCATGCCGTTCGGCAATTTGCGTCGGCTCGGCATCGCCGTCGCCCTCGGGTCGTACCCATCGCAATTGCTGCTGGACGAGCCGGCCGCAGGGCTCAATGAAGGCGAGAGCGTTGAACTCATTCAACTCATTCGCCGCGCGCACCAGCTGGGCGTCGGCGTCTGCGTGATCGATCACCACGTAGGCATGATGTCCGAGCTTTGCAACCATCTGGTTGTGCTGCATTTCGGGACCAAGATTGCCGACGGTCCGACTGATGCGGTCCTAAACGATCCAAAGGTGATCGAGGTCTACCTCGGGGGACGACAATGAGCCTCCTCCGCGTGGAAGACCTGTGGACCGCTTATGGACCCATCGTGGTCAACCGCAGTGTATCGCTGACAGTGGGTGAGGCGGAGATCGTGACGATCATCGGCTCTAACGGCGCAGGCAAGTCAACGCTGCTCAAAACAATAGCGGGGCTGAAACGTCCGAAGAGCGGTTCCATTCGCCTTTGGGAGAAGGACGTCACCGGGCTATACGCCGATAAGATGGCCCGGATCGGCGTCGTTCTTGTGCCCGAGGGCCGCCGCATCTTCCCTGACATCACCGTCCGCGACAACCTGCGTCTCGGCGGGTACGCCCGCTACGACCCGGCGGGCGTTGAAGAAGACATCGCGGTCATGGAATCTATCTTTCCGGTGCTGTTGGAGAAGCGGGAAGCGAAGGGGTCCGACCTCAGTGGTGGCCAGCAGCAGATGCTGGCGATCGCGCGAGGTCTCATGGCCAAGCCGCGCGTTCTGCTTCTTGACGAACCGTCGCTTGGATTGGCGCCAATCGTCGTGAATGAGGTCAGTACGATCATCAAGTCCGTGCGCGACAGGTTCGGCGCAGCGGTGCTACTTGTCGAGCAGAACGCAAGTCTGGCGTTGGCGGTCGCCGATCGCGGCTACATCATGCAGACGGGGCGCATCATCGCCGAAGGCCTCATCGAGCAGCTGAGGGATTTGGACTTGGTCCGGGAAACCTATCTCGGCGATCGCCACGGCCGACGGGACCGACAGGGCAAGCCACAAGCGGTGCGATGACTTTGGAAACCACGCGCAGTCGCCCCCGCAGACCGGCGAGTTCAAGCTTGGTTAAGACCGTGGGCCGGGCCCCGAATCTCCCTTCGCAGGTCGCCCGCCTGATATCCGACGAAATTCTGGCCGGTCGGTTCAAACCAGGCGATCGTCTACCGACGGAACGCGAACTCGCGGAGACGTTCGGCGTCAGCCGCAATGTGGTTCGCGAGGCAATCGCCAAATTGCGATTCGAAGGGGCGGTGGAGCCCCGCCAAGGGTCCGGCGTCTTTGTGCTGGGCAACAAGGCGCACTTGGCGCTGCGCATCGACACCGAGATTTGGCGTGACGCGAGACTGTTCTCGAATCTCTTCGAATTGCGGTCCATCCTGGAGGTCGAGACTGCGGGGCTGGCCGCGGCTCGCCGCACTCGGAGCCAGCTTGCCGAAATAAAAAAGGCGCTGCAGGAGCTGCGTCTCCAGGCTCTAGAGTACTCAGTCGACGCAGATCTTGAGTTCCACAGGGCGATCGCTCGCGCGAGTGACAATACGTATGTCGCTACTTTCGTCAATTTCATTTCCGAGCACGTCCGCACAAGCATCGCCAAGGCCAATGAACGCATCGACGGCCCTACGCGCGCCCGCACCAACGAGCAGGAGCATGCCGCCATCTACGAAGCAATCAAGGACAAGGACGTCGTACGCGCGCGAAAGTGCATGAGGCAGCACATCGCGAACGCCATGGAGCGCTTGGGCCTGGTTGAAGGTCGCCGTTAAGGAGGTTGGGTTCTCGGCAGCCGCGATGGCCCTGATTCGTGCCGGCATAGCTCAGATGCGTTATCCGGTGGAGCGACCGTTAATGGGAGTCGTAAACCCAACTGCGACGGAGAAGCTTCATGATGGGTCAGCAGATCAGTAGTTTCGGATCCTGGACCTCCCCCATCACAGCCGGCGTGGCTGTGGCCGAAACCGGATCACTCTCGGAGCCGCGGATTGACGGCGACAATATCTACTGGATCGAGGGGAGACCCCTCGAGAAGGGCCGCAACGCCGTGGTGGCCAGAGCCGCCGACGGCACGATCAGAGACATCACGCCGTCCCCCTTCAACGCGAGATCGCAGGTCTATAGCTACGGAGGGGGCGCCTATGCCGTCAGCAACGACGTCGTGTATTTCGTCAATTTCGGCGACAATCAAATCTACCAGCAGGTTGCGGGCGGCGTTCCGACGAAAATCACGTCGAGTGCGAATTGCTTGTTTGCAGACATTTGCGTCGACGCCGCTCGAAATCGGCTAATCGCGATCAAAGAGGAACGCCCGAACGGTGACATCATCAAAGCGATCCATATGCTGGTCGCCATCGACATCGCGACGGGCCGTGAAGTAACACTCGACAGCGGGTGTGACTTCTACTCGTCGCCGACGCTCAACGTCGATGGGTCAAAACTTGCGTGGCTAAGCTGGCAACATCCAAACATGCCGTGGACTTCCACTTATTTGAATGTCGCAGGTCTCGATCAGGCGGGCACGCTGACAGACAAACAAATCGTCCAGGGCGGTTCCGAATCGATATTTCAGCCACAATGGTCGCCGGACGGGAGGCTCTACTTCATTTCCGACCGCACAGATTTCTGGAACCTGTATCGATGTAACACCTCTGGCGTGGAGCACATCTTGGCTCGAGACGCGGAATTCGGTGTCCCTCAGTGGCTGCTCGGCCTCTCGACCTACGCGTTTATGTCACCCGAGATTCTGATCTACTCGTTTGTCCAAAACGGTAGATGGCGCCTGGGCCGACTAGAATTGCCGACATTGATCGCTCACGACTATCCGATGGAATTTTCTTCCTTGTCGGGTGTGCATGCGACGGCAACGACAATAGCGATCCGTTATGCCACCATGACATCGCCGCCGGCAATCGCGACCGTCGATGTGAACACGGGAGCGGTTTCGCCGATCAAGCTCCTGGTCTCCTCAGCCAGCTTGCAAGAATTCCAGAACTACTTTTCGACGCCCCAATCGATCGAATTTCGAACAGGCGATGGCGAAATTGCCCATGCCTTCTATTTTCCTCCCTACAATCCAGACTGGCGGGCGCCAGCCTCGGAAAAGCCTCCGTTACTCGTGAAAAGCCATGGCGGGCCAACCACCGCGACCGATTCGGCGCTCGATCTTTCGGTGCAATTCTGGACCAGTCGGGGATTCGGTGTTCTTGACGTGAATTATCGTGGAAGCACTGGGTATGGAAGGAAATACCGGGAAAGGCTTTACGGCCAATGGGGTGTCATTGACGTCGTGGATTGCATTACGGGCGCGAAATTCCTTGCCGCTCGTGGCGATGTCGACGATGGAAAGTTAGCGGTCAGGGGCGGCAGCGCTGGCGGCTATACGACGTTGTGCGGGCTCACCTTTCATACCGAGTTTGCCGCCGGTGCGAGCTACTACGGAATCAGTGATCTGGTTGCACTCGCCACCGAGACGCATAAGTTCGAGTTGCACTACACCGACTGGCTCATTGAGCCATTTGTGTCCGACAGCGCACTTTACCACGACCGTTCGCCGATCAATTTCGCCGACAGGCTCTCCGCCCCAGTGATCTTTCTTCACGGTAAGGACGATCCTGTTGTGCCGATCAATCAGGCACAAAGCATGTACTCTGCGCTTCAACGCCGAAACGTCCCGACTTGTCTGCTTATATTCCAGGACGAGAAGCACGGATTTCGTCAGTCCGCACATCTTCGCCAGGCGCTTGAAGCGGAGCTCCTGTTCTATTCCATGAACTTGACACGGGCCCCACTTACATCGTGATGTCGCACATTTGCGGCATCGGAGCCTACCCGCGCCAGGTCGTGGCGAGAGTCGTGGAGACATGCAGTCCTGTAACTCGCTGGCCTTGCTGGTGCAGGAAGCCGTTAGGGCGCGACCCGCTCGGTGGCGCCCCTGAGGATGGCGCTGCGCTTGCCGCAAGCCTGGCAGACAAAACGCGGCTTCAGCGAGCGCCTTTGCCTGTTCCAGACCCACCTGGCCCGTGACCCACCTGGCCCGTAACCTAGAGCACAGTCTCGGACCAGCCGGACCAATACGCTGGGCCATCTCAGCGAGTGTGGATATCGCAAATGAACTCAGCTTCTTTGGTAGAACGCACGATTGTTGCGGTCGATTATTTCATCAACCGTGCGATTTCTGGCGCTTGGGAATCGGTTTGTCGTTCCGCGCTCGGGGGGGAACGTAGGTAGCGCTCCCCCGCTACCATCGATCCCCCCGACATAGCCATATTCGGAAACAGGGCCGGATTTTCGCAGAGGGCGGCCAGCCGTCCCTTGATGTCAATCCGAACGGTCCGATCGTCCGCGGCGTTGGCTTTGGTTCCGGCGCCGCCTGGGCGGCTGGGGCTGGCATGCACAATGATCGCCGTCACCAGCTCGCGGATGGTGGCAAACTCGGTGGGAGTGCCGCGCTTCAACTCATCTGCGAGTTCCACCACTGCGCGCTTGTAGCGGTCGAGCGCCTTGGGGTGCAGGGCGATCACGTTGTCGGCTTCCTTGGCGGTCTCAAGCCGACTGGCAATGCTCACGCGCTCAGCTTCCAACTCGCGCATTCGAGGGATGATCGGCTCAGGCGGTGCGCCCTTGGTGATCGCATCGACGGCGCGCTTGATCTCGCGCTCGATCTCACCGAGGCGCCGATCGAGCCGGGTGCGTTCGGTGCTTGCCTCCTTCTTGAGCCGCTTGCGCTCGGCGTTATAGGCATCGACAAATTCGGTGATCACTTCGGGATGGGCGAGGTGTTGGCGCAAACCCTTGATCGCCAGCGCCTCGATGTCATCGAGGTAAACGCGACGACTGTTTGTGCACGAGCCGCTCTCCTTGTAGGAGCTACATTGTAGACGTACGCCTTTGCGATCGGCGCCGTTGGATGACATGCCGCCGCCGCAGCAGCCGCATTTGATCAGCCCTGAAAAGACCCGCTTGGGGGCGCGCGCCTTTTGAACCGTCGATGGGCTCGCGTCGTGGCGACGGTCGGACTTGATGACCTGCGCCGCCTTGAACGTTTCGTCATCGACGATGCGCAGATGCGGCGCCTCGACGATCTTGTATTGATCCTTTGGATTGGGGCGCGAGAGACGCTTCCGCGTCACGGGGTCTTTCACCATCCGCACTTTATTCCAGACGATGCGCCCGGCATAAAGATCGTTCAAAATCATGCCGCCTCCGCGAGCGGCGTGACCGTTGATGGTCGAACCGTTCCAGAGCCGGCCACGCGGCGGACGCACGCTGCGTTTGTTGAGGTCGTGCGCGATTTGACGCGGTGTCTCGCCGGCGATGTAGCGCGCAAAGATCTGGCGAACGATCTCGGCCTCGTCCTCGACGACCTCCAACTCGCCGGGCTTTCCGGGCACCGCACGATAGCCGTATGCGCGCCCGCCAGCGTGCCGCCCGTCGCGGATCACGCCTTCAAGGCCGCGTCGCGTATGCAGCACAAGGTTCTCGATGTACATCTCGCTCATGAGTGCACGCAACGCGCCATCGAGCCTGCCGACTTTACCTGCGGCAGTGTGGATCGCGACGCCAAGATGATCGAGGTGTTTGCGGGTGGTGTGATAGTCGGCTTGGTCGCGGAACAGACGATCCATGTCTTCGGCGACGATGACATCGAACAAGCGCCCCTCAGCGGCGCGCATCAAAGCCTGAAGGCCGGCGCGGGTGATTGCGCCAGTGCCGGAGATGGCGCGATCCTCAAAAGTCGAGATCACGGCCATGCCCTCGCGCGCGCACAGGTCGCGGCAGAGGGCGATCTGATCGTCAATGGAGCGATCCTTCTGACGGTCGGATGAATAGCGGGCGTACAGCGCAGCGCGGATCATGGGTTTTCGCTCGTCGCAGGTTGGGATGCTTGGCGGGCCGCGATCTCCGCCTCATGATCCTCGCGCGCGAGCCTCTTGGCAAGCTCTCGCACATAACGAAGAACGGCGTCGTCGGGCCGATCCAGTGGTATTATAGGAATCGCGCCTTCGTCCGGCGCAATCACGCCCCGCGGTTGCAACACACGTTTCGGTGTCGCCAATTCGTGTTGATGGTGTTTGTGTTTCAACGGCGGGATTGAGCGAGCGTGCTTTGCGGGAAGTTCTGTCCGGGCTTGTTTTGCGCCGTAAATTGACGCAGCATTACTGCCGCGTGAAGAAAAACCGGCGGTGCTTTTTCGCGCTGCCGAATAGCGTTTCAAATCGGCCAGGCCGACATGACCAAGCACAGGCCGCCCCCTAGCAAAGCAGCAGGCCCTGAGCAGCGGCTCGATAGGCTGTTAGCGGCGATGGGCATTGCCGAAGACAACCCCTTTCTGCAAGTTGGCTGGGAAAGCGAACTTGAACAGATCAAACGTGAATACGAGCGCCGGGTTGCGCAGTTGAGCAAACAACCTAACCGCAAGCTGGTGCTCCGGTATCGCGCGGCCGTCACCAAGCACCTTTCGCTCGCCAAAAAAGTAGGACCTGATTTCTTGGCTGAAATCGAGGAGGCGGGCTGGTCCCGGCAAAATCCCAATGCTGATGTCGGTGACCTGCACATGGTGATGACCGATTGGATGACCGAACATGGTTACAAACGGCGCGATTTGATCGCTGTGCTAACGGCGCACGGATCGGATATCGACCACTGGCTGAAGACCACGGGTGAGACATACAAAAAACGATACGTGCGGAAACTGGTCGTGGAACCGTTTCTGCAGCTGATGGCCGAGCAGAAGATCACAACGAGCCGCAAGCAGCTGCCGCGTAAACGGATGTTTGACGCGCTGTTCGATTGGGTCGGCGTCGAACGGAAATTCCGACCTTCCGATGCTGCCATCAATGCGATTGCCAGAGGGCTAGAAGCCTGCGCCAGCGCCTCGGAGTCAAACGCTAAGCAGCGAACCGAAAATTGACCGCCGCTTTTCCTGTGCTTTACCGAGACTGAGCCTCAGAATGAAAGAACCCCACCGCGTCACCGCGGCAGGGTTCTTTCAAAAACTGGGTCGCGTCCCAGTCATTGGCTAGTCACCAACTACCATTGATGATGCCATGGCAGGCGCGACCTCAGCAAAGCTGAGGTTTCTCTACCGATGAGTTTCACCGTCATCCCGTGTGGGCACGAACCCGCGCCGCCCATTCTGCCGCATCAGCCCAATGGTCCCGATTCTCGGTCTAGCTCGGCGGTAGACTTGCTCAGGACTTTCTTCGAGCACACGACGGAGCAGGTCTACTCCTGCACGTTCCCGAATGAACGGGACGACCCCAAGCAGGCAGGTGAGCGTCACGTCCACACTCGGCGTCCCTCGCACATCAACGGGTTCGTGTCCAAGTGGGATAAGCCGGGTCGCGGCCTGTTCTTTTGCGTCGGCACGGTGAAGGCCGGTGCCAGGCGCAACAAGGAAAACATTGTCGAGACGATCGGCCTCCACGCCGATCTCGATTTCAAGGACATCGATCTCGGCTATACGCGCGAGCAGATCGTGCGCAAGCTGCAGTCACTGCAGTACCCGCCGAGCGCCATCGTGTTCTCTGGTGGCGGCCTGCACTGCTATTGGCTCTTCAAGGAGCCGATGGAAACGCAGCCCAATGTCGAGCGCATCGAGGCCGCCCTGAAGCAGCTCGCCGATCTCGTGGCCGGTGATCTCGCGGTCTGCGAGGTCTCGCGCGTGATGCGCCTGCCCGACACGCATAACAGCAAGAACGGGAGCTGGACCGAGGTGAAGGTGCTGTCGATCGATGGCCGTCGCCGCTACGAGCTGGATGATCTCGAGGAATGGTTGTCCGAAGTGTCGCCCATCCTGTTGCGCAAGAGCCGCGAGCGCGCGCTCACGGCTGGCGAGACCTGCCCCTTTTTGGAGTGCGCGAGGCAGTTCGGCACCAACGAGCGGATCGATGTCGATCAGCGCCTCGCAGACATGATGTACATGGCGGGTGGGCTCAACTCGATCCACACCACGCAGCGCTCCTGTACGGCGGCGATGCTCACTCGGGGTATGCATATCGATGAAGTCGTCGAGAGCGTCCTTGTCGCCACCCGGGCAGCGGCTGGCGAATATGGCGCTCGTTGGAATTAGCAGCGCGAGGAATGCAAAATTCGCGGCATGTGCCGGAGCTGGCTCAGGAAGCACCCGCAGTTGAAAGCGCTGCAGGACGCGGAGACGTCAGAGGTGGTGTCGTGAACACGATGGCACCGATCGACGGCATCGAGAACCCGATCTTGGCGCCGACCGGCAACAAGCGACTCGACGCTATGAATGCTCGCTATTTTGTCGTGCAGGAGGGTGGCAAGACGTTCGTCGGCACGTTTGAAACCGAGCGCGGGCGCCAGACGCTGGTCCTGATGCGCTTCGCCGATTTTAAGAACCTGCACATGAACAAGCGGGTGGATGTCGGTGACAAGACCGTGCCGCTGGGCACGTGGTGGCTCAACCAGGCCAAGCGCCGGCAATATGACGGTCTGACCTTTTGCCCGGGCAACAATGCCAGGGTGATCGACTGCAAGCTCAATCTTTGGCGCGGCTGGGCGTTCGAGCCGCGCCAGGGCGACTGGTCCAAGCTCCGCGATCACATCTGGATTGTGGTCGCTTCCCGCCGCAAGGAAGTCTTCGATTACATCATGAACTGGCTGGCATGGTGCGTGCAGCACCCCGACCAGCGCGCCGAAGTGGTCGTCGTGATGCAGGGCAAGCGCGGCACCGGGAAGGGCACCGTCGGCAACGCGATGTGCAGGCTGTTCGGCCAGCACGCCCTGCAGATTGCCAGTGCCGAGCATTTGGTCGGGCGCTTCAATGGGCATTTGCGTGACACAGTGCTTTTGTTCGCAGACGAGGCATATTGGCCGGGGAATAAGGGGGCCGAAGGCACCATCAAGCGACTCGTGACGGAGCCGACGATCTTCATCGAGGCAAAAGGCCGCGATGGTGTGGAAGTGCCGAACCTGCTGCACGTCATGATGGCGAGCAACGAGGACTGGGTGGTGCCCGCCGGCGAGCGCGAGCGGCGCTATTTCGTCCTGAAGGTCAACGACGACAAGCTCCAGGATCACGGGTGGTTTAAGGCGATCAATGAGCAGTTGGAGGATGGGGGCTACCGCGCCATGCTCTACGACCTCCTACATCATGATTTGGGCGATTTCCATCCTCGCCAGCTCCCGAAGTGCAATGATCTAACGAGCCAGCAGGCCCAGTCGCTTGGACCGCTGGATAGCTGGTGGGTCGAGCTGTTGCAGATCGGCACGTTGACCGGCTGCGACCCCGAGGAGCCCAATCGCGCCGTGTCGAACAAGTTCGAGGAGAAGGTGACGCTGGGGATGAGTGACCGCTGGATTTCTCGGCCGGGACTCTATGATCAGGCTCGCAGCATCGACTCACGCTTGCGCACTGTGAGCGATCACAGGCTCGGCAACTTTCTCACCGAGCAGGGCTGCGACAACTCGCGCAGGGTCATGCGCCGCCGTGGCTGGACGTTCCCGGACCTGAGCGAATGCCGCAAGAAGTGGGAGGCGCGCTTCCCGGGATGGCTATGGCGCAATCCGAACCTCAAGGGATGGCAGGTCGAGGACGCCGACCACGACCCCGAGGAGCATGGAGGCCACCCTCGCGGATGCGAGGTTCTGAGTTCCGCATCGGTCCAGTGTGCGGAACGGGATTTTCTGTTCTTTTGCAAGCAGTTAGGCGCCCGTTCCGCTTGTATCGCTTCGGGGCGCACATTCGCGCATCATCCCCCGTCGTTATTTCATTTTTCTTTTTTAAAGAGGAACAAGAGGAACAGGAGAAAAAAGAATGAAAGAAGTCCTTGTGCGACGGGGAGAAATGCACGTTCCGCTTCCCGCGCGCCAAGCGGAACGGCAGCGGCACAGCGGACCGCGCCCGTGAAAAGAGAGGCGGCGGGATTCATAAGTGCCTCAGGTCGCAACACAGCAGCTAGGCAGTAGACAGGATGCCACGTGCTCGACATAGAGTTTGCCTGCAGGACGGATTAAAGCTCGATCTCAATCACCTTGCTCGCAAGGGCTTCATCAAGCCCGGCGCCAACGTCGGCGCACGGCGTATCTCCTGGAGTACTCATCAGGGAGAAATCGCGCGCGGTGTAATCACCGCCGACACGACAGACCCATGCTATGCTTGGTTTCGCATAACGATTGGCCGGTTCGCACAGCAGATAACTTTGGTGTCTCGCCCGCGCCACTTCGGAGGCCGGCAGTGGTTCTTCGTGTGCCCCGTCACGGGCGGACTTGCTATGGTGCTCTGGATGCCACCTGGGGCCGCTCGATTCTGCAGCCGCCAAGCGTGGGGACGGCAGGTTGCCTATCGCTCGCAATTTCAAAATGCGTCAGACAGGGCACACCTCGGCAAAGAACGGATCCAAGTCTCGCCTAATCGGCGACCTTGATCCCGCCGAATGGGACTTGCCGCCGAAGCCGAAGTGGATGCGCTGGGCGACCTACAACCGGTACGTCGAACGCTTTGACGAATACGAGAGCCTGCTCGACCAGGCTTCTATTTGGTCAGTCGTCAAGCGGCTGGGGTAAAAAGCGTTAAGCATCAACGGGTGCTTTCAGGTTGGACAATAGATCTCGATACAAACGAGCGGTCGGATTGCCAGAGGAGGTAAGCGCCTGCGGGTCCCACCGTTCCAGAGCGCGGGTCCTCTACAGATGGTCACCGGCCGGCGATCCCCTCAATCGTCGCCGCGCAATCCCAATCGCTTCAGGATGTTTCGCACCGTCATCGCGTTCCAGGTATCGCCACCGCGAGGCGTCGGCACGCCGCGCTCGGTCAGCTGATCGGCGATATCGCGATACGGCTGCTCCCAGCCGATCTCCGTCAGGATGTCGACCAGGCCGGCGTCCCGAGCCGCCGCAGCGGCTTTATTCGCGTCGGCCTGCGCCTGGTTGCCCAGGACGACACCGCGCTCCTTGGCCGCCGCAAGGGCATCCCGGGTACGCTGAGCGATCATGCGCCGCTCTTCTTCTGCGACAGCAGCCTTGATGTGCAGCATGAACGGCGACTTGGTCGGGTCGTCAGCAGTGACAAACTCGACCTTCTTGGCCATCAGCGTCGCGATGAACGCGACATCGCGGCTCAATCGATCCAGCTTGGCGACGACGATCGGCGCCTTCAGTTTCTTGGCTCTCTGCAGCGCCTGAGCGAACACTGGCCGGCGTTCCAGGGCGTCGGCGCCTTTGCCCGTCTCGACCTCAGTGAACTCTTCGGCGATCGTTAGTCCCTGCTGGGCGGCATATGCAGCAACAGCCTTGCGCTGCGCCTCCAGACCGAGGCCGGAGCGGCCCTGCTTGTGGGTGGAAACGCGGAAGTACGCGACGATGGGGGTTGACATGGTCATCCTGTAAACTACGAACCCTCGTCAGTATTTTACAACACCGAGAGAAAAGCAAGGTGCAAATGCAGGAGGTCACCTGGCACGGCGACGACAGGCAGCGGCACCGGGGCCTCCGCCGAGGCGCCAATAGCTGACGCGCTCGCCGCGAGGCGGGATGTACCACACAGGCATTGACGCGCTCCCGAAGCGCAACGAGGAGGCAGCCGGTACCAGGGTGGGGCATAACCCCCCCTAGCCACCCCCTTCGATCAGGGCGCTGGGGGCCCCAGTAGGTGCGCCGCAAGTTTTGAAGCCTCCACACCCGCCCGTGTGATCACGGACAGCCAAGAAGCATGAATCCGTTCGGCTCGAATCTCCTTGGCTACCACGAGGGCGCTGCGCTCGCAGCTTTCCAGCGCGATCTTCTGGGCAAGCATGACGTCTCCGATCGGCAGCTCGCCCACTTTCCGGAAAGACAGACCGGCGCCGCCGGAGCCGTGGCGGGGCAATCAATGAGGAGCCTCCGAACCCGTCAGCCCTAGGCTGGAATACGTCTGTACGGCCCAGCGGTGACTCAGGACTCGCTTGTGGCTCCTTCCGCTACCGGGGTGCGGACCGCCCAATCGCCCGCAGTGGACTCCGCAGAGTCATCTGTAGACATGAGCATCGGTTTTCGCGGGAGCCCCGGGGTGCGCCTGTGGCAACCTGCGGTTCCGTCGTGCATACTGCCTCTGCGAACGGGACGCGTTCCCATGGCCGAAGCGCATCCAGGCAGGGTCGGACGCAGGTTGGCAGCGATAGTAGCCGCTGACGTGGCGGGCTACTCGCGGCTCATGGGTCTCGACGAGGTTGGCACCGCATGGACAATCCGAGAACACCGCAAGGTGACCGACGCCCTTGTGGCAAAATACGGCGGCCGCCTCGTGAAAACCACAGGGGATGGCGTGTTGCTTGAGTTTCCCTCGGTAGTCGATGCGGTCGAATGCGCGGTGGCTGTGCAAGCGGTGATGGCCCAGAGGAACGAAGGGGTACCGCAGGACCGCCGCATGGAGTTCAGGATCGGGATCAATCTCGGCGATCCTGATCGAGGGCGAGGACATCCTCGGTGATGGCGTGAACGTCGCGGCCCGGTTGGAGGGCATCGCGGAGCCCGGTGGCATCTGCCTCTCTTCTTCTGCTTACGATCAGGTTCAAGGCAAGGTTAGCGTCCAGTTCACTGACCTGGGCGAGCAGACCCTCAAGAACATCGTCCGTCCGATACGTGCCTATGCCGTTGGCCTGAACGTAAACATTGACCGAGCTGTCCCGCCACCATCTTTAGCCCCGCGCTTGTCCCTAGTGGTGCTGCCGTTCACCAACATCGGCGGCAATGCCGAGCAAGAGTACTTCGTGGATGGCGTGACCGAGAGCCTGACCACGGACTTATCGCGCATCAACGGCGCGTTCGTGATCGCGCGCAACACCGCGTACACGCTCAAAGGCAAAGCGGTGGACGTAAGGAAGCTGGGACGCGAGCTGAACGTCCGCTATGTGCTCGAAGGCTCCGTGCAACGTGGCGGAAACCGGCTCCGGGTGAACGTGCAATTGGTTGATGCGGAAACCGGCAACCATCTCTGGGCCGAGCGTTTCGACAAGCTTGTTGCCGACCTCTTCGACATGCAGGACGAAATCGTATCAAGGCTCGCCAACACGCTGGATGCCCAACTCATTGATGCCGAGGCAAGGCGAGCGGAGCGTTCACCGCGTCTAGACGCGATGGACTTGGTGTTCCAAAATACAAGTTGGTTGAACAAGGGGCTAACCCCCGATCACATGGCACAAGCGGGCAGTTTTTTCGAGAAAGCCATCGCGCTCGATCCCGGAAATATCGAGGCAATGGTCGGTTTAGCGAGGGTCGATGCCTCACTTGGGGCTGCCTTTATGACGGACGACTATTCGGCGCGGTTTGCGGCGGCAGAGACGACCATAACCAAGGTGTTATCTCTCGCACCGAACCACGCTTTGGCTCACATGTTTCTGGATCTCGTGCAAATGTTTACGAAACGCGTAGCTCAGGGCATTGCTGAGTGCGAGCAGGCACTCGCGCTAGATCGCAATTTGGCCGGCGCTCATGCTCTCATCGGGATCGCAAAGGTTTTTCTTGGTCGAAGCGCGGAAACCGAAACTCACATCAACGAAGCATTCCGACTTTCTCCTCGCGATACCATAGCCTATCGATGGATGCTATGGGTCGGCGTCGCCAAGAGGCAGTTCAATGCCGATGCGGAAGCACTCGTCTGGCTGCGCCGGAGCCTCGATGCAAACCGAAACGCTTCCTACGCGTATTTCCATCTTGCGGCGACGCTGGCGCGGCTCGGGGAGCTGGACGAAGCGCGGGCTAAGGTGCAAGCGGGACTTGCGCTCGATCCAAGCTTCACCATTCGCCGCTTTCGCGATGCCACGAATGCACGGAGCGACAATCCGACCTTCCTCGCTGGGCGCGACCGCGCGATTGAGGGCATGCGAATGGCCGGGGTGCCGGAAGGGTAATGTTCGTAATGTCAGACCCTACGAAAGTCAGCCGACGCCTCGTCGCAGTCTTCGCAGCGGATGTGGAAGGCTACAGCCGCCTCATGGGCGCTGATGAGGTCGGCACGCTGAAAAGGCTGACCGAGCGGCGCGCGATCCTCGACAGGCTCATTGGAGACCACAGGGGTCGCATAGCGAACACGGCGGGCGACAGTATCCTTGCTGAATTTGGGAGTGCTGTGGAAGCGGTGCAGTGCGCCGTGGAGGCGCAGGCGGCTCTGGCCGAGGCGAACTCCAACTTACCGGCTGACCGCCGCATCAGCTTCCGCATCGGTATCCAAATCGGCGACGTAATGGTGCGCGCTGGGACCTCTTCGGCGACGGTGTGAACATTGCCGCACGGCTGCAGTCGATTGCGGAGCCTGGAGGCGTTTGTATCTCGGGCGTACGATCAGGTGCGCAAGGTCTTACGGATGGCCTTTGTGGACCTTGGTTCTCAGCGAGTGAAGAACATTCAAGACCCGATCAAAGCATATGAGGTGAATGCGTTGGGTGAAACTCGCGACAGTTTTTATGCCCGCCAAAGCGAGCCCGATAGCCCGCCTCCATTGCCCGACAAGCCTTCCATCGCGGTTCTGCCGTTCCAGAACATGTCCGGTGATCAGGAGCAGGAGTACTTCGCTGATGGGATGGTTGAAGAGATCATCACCGCCCTCTCACGTTTCAAATCTCTGTTCGTGATCGCTCGCAACTCTAGCTTCGCCTTTAAGGGTCGAGCGGTTGACATTAAGGAAGTTGGACAGAGGCTTGGCGTTAGGTACGTCCTTGAAGGGTCTGTGCGTAAAGCGTCCGGAAAAGTTCGCATCACAGGGCAGTTGATCGACGCGGTTACGGGGGTGCACATCTGGGCGGACAGGTTTGAGCGCGACCTGACGGATGTTTTCGCCCTGCAGGACGTAGTCACGGTCGCCGTTGTCTCAGCTATTCAACCAAAATTGCTTCAAACGGAAATTGCATTGGCAACGCGGCGGCGACCGGAGAGCCTCACTGCCTATGATTTGTATCTCCGTGCTCTGCCGCAGTTTTACCTAGCGACCAGGGAAGGCGCGGCCGAGACGGTCCGGCTGGCTCATCGTGCCTTGGAGTTAGACCCTTGGTCGCCGCCCTGGCAGGGGGCAGCCACATGCTCAACGTCCTTTTGGGCTATTCAAACGATCCGCAATTCGACAGGAAGGAAGCAGTTCGGCTTTCTCGCTTGGCGGTGAGCATCGACGATAGTGATCCAGACACGTTAGCGTGGGCCTCCCTAACCTCCACTTTCATGGTCGGCGATTATGAAAGTGAAATCGAAATGGCTGATCGGGCGGTCGCTCTCAACCCCAACTCTTATTGGGCGTGGCACAGCAGAGGTTGGATCTACAGAATTGCTGGGCTGCCGGAGGAAGCAGTCCGGAGCTTTGAACGCGCCATTCGTTTAAACCCGGTTGATCCGCAGCAGACACTTGTGGGGATGGGGTACGCCCTTATTGTGCTTCGTCGTTTTGACGAGGCAATCGCCGCCGGAAAGAAGGCCCAACGTCAAAACCCCTCGTATTCGGCAGCTTACCGCTGTCTCGCGTCCGCATTGGCTCATCTTGGAAATTATGGGGAGGCGCGTGAAGTGGCGGCTCGCGTGCTTGAGGTCGATCCCGCCTTTACAATCTCTTCGTGGATCGCTCGGGGCGGCCAATCAAACGCGATGTTGACCATAGAGGGCCTTCGCAACGGGGTTGCCCGAATGATCCGGTGCTCCGCCTCGTTCCCTGTGGCTCGGCCCTGTGAACCTCGGCGGCGGCCGCACCCTAGTGTGGCTTTGAGCCGTCCGCTTGAGCTACCCAAGCATCCTTTCGTTTCCAGTGATGCGTTTGGCCACAACGCGGGCGTCTCAATGGGATTTCCACAGTTGGCGGCAGGGTCTCGAATACGACGGTCTCCGTATTCAATCCGGTGAGCACGGCCTGACCAGTAATCGGACAACGGATCAAAATCTCTTCCCCTCCAACCGCAACTAAACGGATGTTAAGGAATTGTGTCGGCGTGCAGCAAGAGGCCCAAAGATGAAGAAGAGCGATGTGATCTGTTCCGAGTGCGGTGCTGGCTTTCGGCGCCTCGAACTATGTTCACAGGCTGGCGAAAAAGGCGAGTACCGCTGTCCGGCTTGCGACAGTCCGCTTGAGGTCTTCGACGGGAGCACGCTGATCGCCTACCGCCTCACCATTGAGCCTTCCGTTAGGGCTATGCGGGATTGAACTGTCCTTTCTTGCACTGCGCAACCGGGCGGGCGAGAGCGCGTTCTTCGCGACGTGCAGGCTTTTCAAGCCATTCCGTAATTTGTTTGGCGAACGAAGGAGTGAAGTGGGCGGCCGAATGTCACTGAAAGTTCATACGCTTTCTAGGAACGTGTCGGCCTCGTCGCCCGTAAAGCCTGCCGTCAGCGAAACCGTTTACCAGCCTGGCCCGTGCCAAGCGGCGCGTTCCGCTCGACCCATCGGAGGACTTTGCAATGTCCAAGCAAGCAGCGGAACACCATAAACAAGCAGCAGAGCATCATACTCACGCAGCGCGACACCACACAGAGGCCGCTAAACATCACGAGGGCGGTCAGCACGAAAAGGCCGCCCATCACGCGCATACCGCGAGCGGTCACGGCCACCATGCAACTCATCACACCCAAGAAGCGAGCAAAGCGCACATGGAAGAGCACGGCAAAAAACAATAAAATCGGCCTTCGTCGTGCGGACCGATTGGGCGGTCTCATCTGTTCCGGTCAGCGCGCGGCCTCGGAAGAAGCCGTCGCGAAATCTGATAGTTGAAACATCAAATGCGCTCTCGAAGATGAAGCGGAGCAGTTCACCACTTGCTGGTAGTCATAGAGGGGGTAGGCACTCCGGCGGCAGCAAGTGGTTTTTTCTAGTTTTTCAATGCTGGAAGCGTCGCGCGGCCACCTCGTTCCGGGCGCGCCAGGGCCTATGGCAATTCCTTAATATAATATGGCAAGACAGCGCCTCTCGACCGACCCTAAATCTTACGGATTGTTGCCCAGAGTAGATAGACGCCAGTTCCCGCCCCCCATCACCGGGGGCTAAGTACTCTTGTGCAACACTCATGCCGAAACGCAGAAGTTGTGGATCTGCCGGGTTGCCGCCTGTCGAAGCACCGTCGATCAATTCACTAGCCGTCCGTTGCTGTACTTCGCGCTTACCATCAAGAGCGGCGCCGACATTAAATCCGCATACCGCCCGCTGCCGAACCGGTGCCCAACTTCCCGCGACTTCGTGCCTTGGCGCTTTTTGGACGCCGGCTAGTTGAGCCTGCGGAGCCGCCTTGTTGCCGACTTCCGGACTCATGCATTGCAGCAATCGCGTCCTATTCGATCACCTCGTCGGCTCGGGCGAGCAGCGATGGCGGCACTGAGATGCCAAGCTCCTTCGCAGTTTTCACATTGACCACCAGCTCAAACTTGGTCGGTTGCTCGACCGGAAGGTCGGCTGGCTTGGCACCCTTCAGGACCTTGTCTACGAAGACGGCGGCCTGTCGGTACATTTCATCTTCCGCTCCGAAATAGGCCGCGAGCCCACCATCGTGAGGAAACTGTCGCCAGGCGCAAACGGCGGGTATCCGGTAACTGAGCGCCAGGTCCGCAGCTCGTTTGGTCGGCAGACTCGGCTGGACAACAATCGCGTCGGCCGGTTGCCCCTTCATGGCCGCAAACGCGGCATCGAGTTTCTCGGCGCCGTGAATCATGACCGGCTCGATCACCGTGCCGGTGGCTTCGCCGGCCAGCTGAATCTGTTTGAGAAACGACTTCGAAAAGGGGTCGGCTGCGTTAGCCAGTGCCGCGACCCGCTTGGCAGAGGGCACCATTTCGTGGATCAGTTCGACCGTCTTGGCAGCAAGCTCCGCATTCAGGCTGGAATTGCCGGTGATATTTCCACCCGGCCGGGCGAGGCTCTCGACTAACCCAGTTCCGACCATGTCACCGCAGGCCGCGCAGATGATTGGAATCTCGTGCGTCACTTGCTTGGCGGCGATTGCAGCGGGCGTGAACCAGGGCACGATCACGTTGACTTTGAGCCGCACCAGTTCTGCTGCCAATTCGGGAAGACGGTCCGTCTGTCCCTGGTCAGATCGGAACTCGAACCGAATGTTTTTCCCATCGATGTAGCCGAGGTCGTGCAACGCCTCGGGAAATACCCGCCAGAATCGCTCCCAACCGGGAGCGGCACGCACCAGGACGCCAATCGTTGCAACGTTCGCCTGCTGCCCGCGCGCGACAAGCGGCCAACCGACAACTGCGCTGGCAAGTAGCGTGATGAAGTCGCGACGTCTTGCACCCGACATGAGGCTCCTCCTGCGGACCCTCCACTGTGCTTCCGGATATGGAGGATAGCATATCGGACGTGGTTCGGAGAGCGGCGCACTGCGAGCGTCATCCCTAACTCATGACCCCAGTGGGTCAAAGGCTGCCCTCTGAGGCCATCATGCCTTTGGTCGGGTCATCTTCCGGGAGCGGACATCTCCGCGCTCAGGGCTCAGGTCAGCCACGGGCCAACGGACTTGTATGGGGCGATTGGTGTCAAGCGCTTTCGTTATTGGCCATCTCCTTGTTCGGCCGGGCTGCGACATCTCCTCGTCCCGACCTGCTTTTCGCTAGGCTGCTGCGCGCAGCGGCGGTCAAGGGGGCCGAAGGCCATCGCGGAGCGACTTGCCCTTGACCGCCGCGAGCACAGCGGCAGACTTGCGCGATCGGGTCGCGTCTTTTCCAATTCAGTGTCTGCAACTGAGACGATACCGAGGGGGAGCTCGCCATCGTGCACGCAGATTGCGCGCCACGAACTTGTATTCGGCCGACC
>NZ_JBANAZ010000038.1:0-92060 GCF_059803455.1 Bradyrhizobium sp. UFLA05-108
GGATTCCATTTTTCCGCGGAGCGATGGATTCCGGGCTCGCGCTGAAGCGCGCCCCGGAATGACGACTGTGCTTGGTTATGCGACCAGCCCTCTCATCGGTCTTGCGCTGGCGCTGTCGGGGAACACCGTCTCCGCCAGCACGCGATCACCAAGGCCGAACTGGTCTTGCAGCACACCTTTGATGACTGCGCGCAGGTCGGTCGTCGGCTTGAGGTCGCGGCCTTCGTAGAGATTTGCGAGCTTCAATCCCGGCCAGTCGGAGATCACACGGCCGCCTTTCACGGCGCCCCCGGCGAGCAGCGCGATGGTGCCGGTGCCGTGGTCGGTACCATCGGTGCCGTTGATGCGTGCAGTGCGGCCGAATTCGGTTGCAACGACGACGACGGTGTCGCGCCAGCGATCTCCCAAACCGCTTTCGAACTCGGCGAGCGCGCCGTCGAGGCCGCCGAGCAGGAATGCGAGCCGCCCGACCGGACCGCCCTCATTGGCATGCGTATCCCAACCGTCGAAAGCGAGCGCGGCGATGCGCGGGCCGTCGTCGGCCGCCATCAGTTTTGCGGCACCCTTCGCGACCAGGCGCATCTGCGCGACCGCGTTGCCTCCCTTCGGCTTCATGTCGTCGCCGCTTGCCGCCTTCTCGAACTGCAAGCCTTGCGACAATGCAGAGGCAAGCGCGGGGTCGCGGTGACGATAGAGATCGACGAGCCGCATCGCGGTGTCGTCATCGGCCTGCGGCAGCGCGACCGGCGCCCAGCCGACGGTCGGCGCGGCGCCGCGCAGCACCAAGGGCGTGGTGGGACCGACCGCAAGCCCGCTGGAGACGCGCTCGCCGCGCGGCAGCGCTTCCAGCGCACGGTTGAGCCAGCCGGATTGCACGCGGCCGGGGCCCGCATAGCCGCTTTCGAGCACGTCCTGGCCGTCGAAATGCGAGCGGTCGCGGTAGGGCGTCGACACCGCATGGATCACCGCGGCATGCTTGTCGCGATACATGCGCGCGAATTCCGGCATCGAGGGATGCAGCGCGAAGAACGAGTCCAGCATGAGCGCAGGATGCTCACCATCGCGTCTCAACGCGATCGAGCCGTGCAGGCCGGCATAATCGGGATCACCAAGCGGCGCGACGGTCGCAAGGCCGTCGAGCGCGCCGCGCAGAATCACCATGATCAGGCGCGGATCGCGGCCGTCGGCCGCGCGCGCGAATTTCGGCAAATACGCCCAGGCGGCGAAGGAGACGCCACCAAGCAGCAGCGCACGTCGCGAAGTGAGGAGCCGATTCTCGGCGCAATCCATCGTCATCTCCTCTGGAATTCAGGCGACATCAGGAGCAGCGCCAGTGCCTGCTGGCGCGATTCCGCACGCTCGATGGTCCGCCGCGTCTCGGTCGAGGCCGCATCTGCCGCGGCGAATTCCAGCAGGTCAAGCGGATCGATATTGTTGCCGAGCCGCGAGCCGATCTGGACCGCGATGTCGAGCCTGAGCTTCATGCCCTCGGGCGCGGTCCAGGCGGCGTTGGTGTCGGGAAAACCGTTCGGCCCGGCCGGCGACCACAGCGGCTGACCGAGCAGATTGAGGCTGCCCAGGTACTGTCCGGGATCTTCAGGCACGCGCGCGAGCAGCCTGCCGCTCGCGACCAGGAATTCGTAAGGCGAACGCATCTTGGTCAGAGGCGCGGTCCAGGCCTCGTTGGAATCGACGAGGGCTGTCGCAAGCGCCTTGAGGTCGCCGTCGGTCTTCGTGAATACATCGCGCAGGCGCGCCACGAGCGCGGGCGGCGGATCATCCGCGACGAAGTGACGAGCGAACTTCGTGGCGATGAAGGTCGCGGTCGAGGGATGGCGCGCGATGTCGGCGAGCGCCGCTTCGCCCTGCGCCAGCCCCGCCGCGTCATAGGTTTTGCCGAGCAGCACCTGCGGCCCGGGCTGGTGGGCATTGGCGTTGAAGACGAAATTGCCGGGCTCGCCCAACCGGCCCTGCCGGCCGGCGAAGGTCCATCCCGTGATGATGCGCGCAAGCGAGGTGACGTCCTCCTGCGTGTAACCGCCATTCACGCCGAGCGTATGCAACTCCATGATCTCGCGCGCGAGATTTTCGTTGAGCCCGCGCTTGCGGTTCTGGCCCGCGCGCGAATCCGGACCCAGCGATTGCTGGTTGTCGAGAAAGAACAGCATCGCCGGATGCTGCTCGACAGCCTTGAGCATGTCGGCGAAGCGGCCGAGCACATGGGGGCGGATCGCCTCGCGCTCGAATGCGCCGGCCCAGATCCGCGCCAGCTCGCCCTTGGCTGCCGAGATGCAGAAATGGTTGGACCAGAACGCGACGAGGCGCTCGGTGAAGCCGCAATCGGCGAGCGTGGCGCGTTGCAGCCGCGCCAAAGCCTCGGCACGAAACGTCTTCTGGATCACATTGAGCGGTTGCGGCGCAGGCTTCGCGGTGGCCGGGGGCGGCGCATTGGGCTGCATGCCCTCAGCAGGTTTTGCTGCGGCGTCGGACGCCTTCATCTCCGGCGACTGGCCGGCGATGTCCATCGCGACGGCATTGAGCGACAAATTCCGGCGCGCTGCGGGCTTCTGATCGGCTGGTGCGGGCTGCGCTGGCGGCTGCTGGGCTTCGCCTGGTTTCGCTTCACCTGATTTCGATTCATCTGGCGTGCCGGCCTTGGCGGCAGCCTCGCGCGCCGCTTTCACCTGTGCCTGATATTCGAACACGGCCTGGCCGAGCTGCGGCGTCGATTGCAGGCCCGGCGCCTCCAGCAGCACGCCGTTCGGCCGGCCGAGCTCCGCCTTCACGAAGCCGCGCGGGTCGGACGCGGCATTGACGAAGTCGCCGGATGCGCCGCCGCGCGCGCCAAAGCCGAACCGGTTGAGGGCAACGAGCGCGGCTTGCGGATCGCGGGCCATTGTTCTGTCCTTGCACTTCCTAGCGGCATGCGCGGCGATTATTATACCGCCGTCAATGATGAACCCGGCATGAAAATGTCGGCGAAGCTTCGGCGCGAATGATGACAAATCGGAAAGAAATCCTCACCGCACCCGCCGCACCTTTGCGTCAAATCGCCTGTTCCCGCTGCGGCACGGCGTTTTCATGCGGATTGTCCGGTGCCTGTTGGTGCGCCGAGGAGCCTGCGCGGCTGCCGATGCCGGTCGAGGGCGAGGACTGCCTGTGCCGCGATTGCCTGCGCAAGGCGGCCGCGGATGCGGCGGCACGTAGCCCGGATGGAGCGCAAGCGTAATCCGGGCTACGAAACCTACACCTGGTGCCCCGGTGACTTCCGCGCCATGCCGCCGAACGCGTCGAGCAGCTTTTCACGCCATGCGTAGACGGGGTCGTCCGCCTCCAGCAGCTTGAACGGGCTCACCACGCGCGCCCATTGGAAGCCACCGAACACGATGTAGTCGGCGTAGTTCGGCGCGTTGCCGCCGAGGAAGGCTTGCGTTTTCAGAGTGAGACGCATGATGTCGAGCGATTTGCGAAAGGCGACGACGGCGGTGTCGCGGCTCGCCATGATCTCCTCCAGCGACTTGCCGAAACGCGCCTCTCGCGTCCGGCGAAAATAATCCGCATCGACCTGCGCCAAATTCTGCGGAATGTCGGCGATGATCAGCGGAAAGATGCCACCGACGATCGCGATATCGCCCCACCCGTTCAGCATCCGCGCCATCGCGCGGCCACCCTCCCCGCCGAACAGCGACGGGCGATCTGGAAAGGTGTCTTCGAGATAGTTGGCGATGGTCCAGGAATCGACGACCGGCCTGTCGTCGTGCAGCAGCACGGGCACCTTTTGCGAGCCGTGTGGCGCAATCGCGGCTTTCTCGGTGAAGCGCCAGGGCAGGGTGTCCGCGGCGAGGCCCTTATGCGCAAGCGCCATGCGCGTACGCCAGCAATATGGGCTGAAGGGCCGCGCTGCGTCGGTGCCGACGAGTTCGAAGAGTTTGAGTGACATGAGCGGTCTTCCCAGCCAGACCTTCTTCCTGAGGAGCGCGGAACGCGCGTCTCGAAGGATGAAGGCCCGATTATCGACCTCGCCCTTCGAGACGCGCGCAAGATGCGCGCTCCTCAGGGTGAGGGTCTCCCATTCTGGATTGCTTCGCTGACGCTCGCAATGACGATGTGGAGAGGCCTCACCTTCCGTTGACGCGCAAGAACCTCTCGCCGTCTTCCGTCACCGCGATGATCAGGCCCATGCCGGGCAGCGTCTCGCGTGCGACATAGCCGCGGTCGGCGGCGTCTTCCCAGATGGTCAGGCGTGGGCACGACGTCTTCCAGGTCGAAATCACCTCGGCATAGACGCGGGGCTCGCGCGCGATCCATTCGACGAAATCCAGAACCAGCGGGTCTGCGCTGTCAGTCATTGCACACCTCCGTTGTCAAAGGCCGCCATCACGGGCGTGCGAACCAGGAGCCAGCTTCCATAGGCGATATAGTAGCATGCGATTGTGGTGATCAGCCGCATCGACCAGGCGATGAATTGCTGATCGCTCATCGCCTCCAGGATACGCCGCGCCAGCGTGGTTCCGAGCATCGAGGCCACGATCGCGACGCCGGCCAGAACGGGATCGAGCGAAGCCGCCTGGTCGATCACGCCGCCGAAATAGATCAGCTTGGTGAAATGGCTCACCACCTGGCACACCGCCTTGGTAGCCACCTTCTCGCGCCGGCCGAATTCACCGCCCAGAAAGAACGTGTCGAGCAGCGGCCCCGAGACGCCGGTCATCAGCATCAATCCCATGCAGATCGTGCCGTAGACGGTGCCCTGCCAGACACTGTCCGGGTCGGGCTTGACGCTCGACGGCAGCAGCCGCGCCATGAACGGGGTGACGCCGAGCAGGAGCAGCGCGGTCGGCTTGTCCGGCACGTAGCGGGAGATCGACCATGCCGCGAGCGCAACGGCGCAGCCGATCAAATAGACCCCGACCGGCCGCCAGCGGATATGCGCGCGCCAGAGCAGCGCGCGCCAGCCATTCGAGGCGATCTGCGTGATCGCGTGCAGCACCATCGCGGATGGCAGCGGCATCAGCGCCAGCAGCACGCCGATCAGGATCAGTCCGCCCGCCATGCCGAACAGCCCCGACAGAAACGCGGTGGCGACCATCAGCAATCCAAGGGCAGCGATCATGATGGGCGTCACGACGGGATCTCCTGTGGTGGCTCAAGTCTGGGACGCAAGCTGCCTCTCGCGCCGCCCTTGCGGGAAGGCGCAGGCACCTCAAGATCAGCTTGGAATTGCACTCATTCTTGTGACTCGCTTGTGGAACTCTCGCAAACTGAGTTATCTTGGCCTGGCATCAGCTTTCCTGAGGGTATGTTTTTGCGGCGGCTGCTCTTTCTCAACGGCATCAAGGCATTCGAGGCGGCGGCGCGGACCGGCAGCTTTGCCGCCGCAGGCATCGAGTTGAGCGTCTCGGCCGCCGCGGTCAGCCGCATGGTGCACCTGCTCGAAGAGCGGCTTGGCGTCGCGCTGTTCGAGCGCAAGGCCAACAAGCTCGTGCTCACGCAAGCCGGCCGCGCCTATCAGAGCGGGTTGACACCGATCTTCGACGCGCTGGCGAGCCTCACCGCGCAGGTGACGGCGCCCTCCAGCGTGCGCGTGCTGACCATCGGCGTCGGCCACACCTTTGCGATGCGCTGGCTGATCCCGCGTCTCTCCGAATTCCGCAGCGAGGAGCCGGATATCGAGGTGCGCTTCACCACCGGCGGCGCCGCGGTCCCGTTCGGCGAGGACTGGAGCTGCGGCATCAAGCTCGGCACCGGCGACTGGCCGGGGCTGGTCGCCGAGCCGCTGTTTGCCGGCGATCTCACGCCGGTCTGCGTACCTCGCCTCGCCACATCCCTGAAGCGGCCGGCCGACCTCAAGGGCCCAAGCCTGATCCGCGTCGCGCATTCGCCGGAGGATTGGCCGCTCTGGCTGAAGGCGGCAAATGTCAGCCGCATCACCGCGCGCGGGCCCGAGTTCCAGTTCTACGGGCAGGCGCTCCAGGCCGCGGTCGACGGGCTCGGCATCGCCATGGGCATCCGCCCCTATATCGACGACGATCTCGCCGCCGGCCGGCTGGTGGCGCCGTTCGACCTCTCGGTGCCCAAGGGCATGCGCTGGTATCTGGTGTATCGCAGCTTCCAGACCGAGCAGCGCGACTTTGCCGCGTTCCGCCGCTGGATCATGCGCACCGCTGCGGAACCCGCGGCGCGCAAGCGCAGGGGTGGGCGCCTCGCCGCGCGCGCCTGAAACGAAAAACGAAAAAGCCGCCCTCGTGTGAACGGCTTCACACGCGCCTTTGCGCGGACGTGGTCTCCTAACCCTCCAACGAGAAATTGGGGACTACCACTATGACGACACTTTACGACGGCTTTGACATTGAATCGTTCGAGGCTGGCAAGGGCCTGTGGCATGCCCGTATCCGGCGCGCGGACTTGAGCCTGCTCGCCATCGACGGCGTGCTGTTTCCGGCGATGGAGGTCGGCTTCGCCTGGCCCGATCCGGAAGCCGCGATTGCCGATGCCAAGCACCATATCGACCGTTTCCGACGGCGGACGGAGCTGGACGAAGAGGACCTTTGACCGGGGACTTTTGACACAGCACGGCGGCAGAACGAGGACTGAAGTCATGTCGCAGATCGAGTTCGAAGAAACGCAACCGCTGGCCCAATCCTGTGAACGCTCCGTGCTGTCGAGCTGCCCGGAATGCAACGGAGAGCTCACCGTGCTCCGCGTGATCGGCGGCCGGGCTGGCTGCGAGTACTGGACCATGCGCTGCACGCACTGCGGCGGGATCCATCTCGACATTGTCGAGCCGCAAGCGGCCGTCGGAGACGACGGCTCGCTGCCGGCGGCGTGAGTCTGCTGCCAACCTGCTGTCAGCAGGCTGACCCGTGCAGGGGCATTCGCCCTTTCCTGAGCGGCGGACTCGTCCCATATTCGGGGCATGGCGAAGAAACCTGCTCCCCCCGAAAAATCCGGTAAAGCCCCGAAATCCAAAGCACATCGACCCGACGTGCAGCCAATCGGGCCGGCGCTGGCCGAGCTGCTCAATCCCGCGATCAATCGCGGCGAGAGCGGCATCGGCTCGTCCACGGGGCTCCAGCCGCCGCCGGACAATTCGCGCGACCGTCGCGCCGGCGGCGAGGCCGCAGCGCATCGCGCGCGCGCCTCGACTCCGAAGGATTTTCCGCAGGATTCGACTCGTGGCTCACCCCCCTCCCCGACCAAGGGGGGAGGGAGCGGAGAGGCTGGTGCGTTCGAGGAAGCGCCGCAGGCCAATTACGGCACTGCCGCGACCGTACCGTTCCTCGATCCGGAACTGGCGCGTCAACTCGGGCTGCCCACCGAGGAAGACGATGCCGAGGCTCTGGCACGGCCACCGCGCAGCAAGATGGAGGCGCTGGGCGTCAAGGCCACCGCGGACGCGCTGGAGACGCTGATCCGCGAGGGACGACCGGAGTTCCGCAAGGACGACGGCTCGATGCGGGTGTGGACGCCGCACCGGCCCCCGCGCCCGGAAAAGTCCGAAGGCGGCGTGCGCTTCGAGATCAAGTCGGAATACCAGCCAAAGGGCGACCAGCCGACGGCGATTGCCGAGCTCGTCGAAGGCGTCGAGCGCAACGAGCGTTCGCAGGTTCTGCTCGGCGTCACCGGCTCGGGCAAGACCTACACCATGGCAAAGGTGATCGAGGCGACGCAGCGCCCTGCCCTGATCCTCGCGCCGAACAAGACGCTCGCCGCCCAGCTCTACGGTGAGTTCAAGAATTTCTTCCCGGACAACGCGGTCGAATACTTCGTCTCGTATTACGACTATTACCAACCCGAAGCCTACGTCCCGCGCACCGACACCTATATCGAGAAGGATTCGTCCATCAACGAGCAGATCGACCGCATGCGCCATTCGGCGACGCGCGCGCTGCTCGAACGCGACGACGTCATCATCGTCGCCTCGGTGTCCTGCATCTACGGTATCGGCTCGGTCGAGACCTATACCGCGATGACCTTCGCGCTGAAGAAGGGCGAGCGCATCGACCAGCGCCAGCTCATCGCCGACCTCGTCGCCCTGCAATACAAGCGCACCCAGGCCGATTTCACCCGCGGCACCTTCCGTGTGCGCGGCGACGTCATCGACATCTTCCCGGCGCACTATGAGGACCGCGCCTGGCGCGTGAACCTGTTCGGTGACACGGTGGAGAATATCGAGGAGTTCGATCCACTCACCGGCCACAAGCAGGACGAGCTCGAATTCATCAAGATCTACGCCAACTCGCACTATGTGACGCCGCGCCCGACGCTGGTGCAGGCGATCAAGTCCATCAAGTTCGAATTGAAGCAGCGGCTCGATCAGCTCCACGACCAGGGACGCCTCCTGGAAGCGCAGCGGCTGGAGCAACGCACCACCTTCGACCTCGAGATGATGGAGGCGACGGGAAGCTGCGCCGGCATCGAGAACTATTCGCGCTATCTCACCGGACGCCGGCCCGGCGAGCCGCCACCGACGCTGTTCGAATACGTCCCCGACAACGCGCTGATCTTCGCCGACGAGAGCCACGTCACCATTCCGCAGATCGGCGCCATGTTCCGCGGCGACTTCCGCCGCAAGGCAACGCTCGCCGAATACGGCTTCCGCCTGCCCTCCTGCATGGACAACCGCCCCTTGCGGTTCGAGGAGTGGGACATGATGCGGCCGCAGACGGTCGCGGTGTCAGCGACGCCCAGCGGCTGGGAGCTCAACGAGAGCGGCGGCGTGTTCGTCGAGCAGGTGATCCGCCCCACCGGCCTGATCGATCCGCCCGTCGACATCCGCCCCGCCCGCACCCAGGTCGACGATCTCGTCGGCGAGGTCCGCGCCACCGCGCAGGCCGGCTATCGCTCGCTGATCACGGTGCTGACCAAGCGCATGGCCGAGGACCTCACCGAATATCTGCACGAGCAGGGCATTCGCGTGCGCTACATGCACTCCGATATCGACACCATCGAGCGCATCGAGATCATCCGCGATCTGCGGCTCGGCGCGTTCGATGCGCTGGTCGGCATCAACCTCTTGCGCGAGGGCCTCGACATTCCCGAATGCGCGCTGGTCGCGATCCTGGACGCCGACAAGGAAGGCTTTCTGCGCAGCGAGACCTCGCTGATCCAGACCATCGGCCGCGCCGCGCGCAATGTCGACGGCAAGGTGATCCTCTATGCCGACCAGATGACCGGTTCGATGGAGCGCGCGATCGCCGAGACCAACCGCCGCCGCGAGAAGCAGGTCGAGTACAACAACGCCAACGGCATCACGCCGGAGAGCGTGAAGAAGCAGATCGGCGACATCCTCAACTCCGTCTACGAGCGCGACCACGTGCTGGTGGAGGTCGGCGGCCATGACATGACCGACGACGTCATTTCCATCGGCCACAATTTCGAGGCCGTGCTCGCCGATCTCGAGACGCGCATGCGCGAGGCCGCTGCCGACCTGAACTTCGAGGAAGCTGCCCGCCTGCGCGACGAGGTCAAACGCCTGCGCGCCACCGAGCTCGCGGTGGTCGATGATCCGACCGCAAAACAACGCACCGTGCAGGGCAAGGCCGGTACGTACGCCGGCACGAAGAAATACGGCGACGCCGCCAACCTTCCCGTCAGCGCGATGAAGAAGAAGACCGTGGGCTCCGCGCTGAAAGCGAGCGGCGGAGCCAGTGGCGGCTCAAAGGTGCACAAGCCGCATCTCGACGAGATGCATGGTCCGGAGTCGCTGCCCTACCGCGCGAACCGCGCGCTGCCGGCAAAGCCGTTCGGCGGCGAAAGCCGGATCATCCAGCCAACCGACTCGCGGCAGTCGGGACCGGAGTTCGGCCCAGCGCCGAAGTCGACCGGCGGCGCGCCGGGACGACGGGGCGGGTGGAAGAAGCGGTAGAGCTACCCGCTCGCATTTCACCAACGGAGCAAGAACCGCGATGCATTCGGGGCTCGCCGCTTTGCGGCGCCCCGGAATGACGACGAGAGATTGCCGCCTCCCCGCACGCATTACCGTGCCAAGCCGATAACGGCACATATGTCCGCATTACGCGCAACAATTGCACACACGCTTGTGAAGCGGGAGTGTGAGCAGCCGGCCTGCCGGTGTGACCTACTTCACCAAAGGATTTCCGCGTTTCAATTACGAGTTGCTGGGGTGGAAATCTTACAGGAGCGATAGACATGGCAACGGCAGTGAAACGTGGTGCAATTCCGAGCCCGCGACACGAACTGGCAGCGGCGATGCCGCATGTGGCGCTGGCTCACGTCCCCGCGCATCACCTGTTCTTCCCCAAGAAGCTTTCGATCTGGCACAACGACCTCCATGGCGACTGCGTGACCGCGGAAGAGGCCTTCGCCAAGGCCTGCCACAAGCCGGAGATCTTCATCAGCGACGCCGAGGTGGAGAAATGGGCGAAGGCCCACGGCGTCTACGAGGGCGCGGTGCTCATCAACGTACTGAAGGCGATGCAGAAGGAAGGCTTCAGCCAGAGCGACCACTCCTATGACGACGGCCACGCGAGCACGGTCGACTGGACCAACCCGGCGGTGCTGAAGAGCGCGCTGTATCACGGTCCGGTCAAGATTGGCGTCGCCGCCGACCAGCTCGAGACCACCTGCCGCGCGCACAACTTCAAGACTGGCTGGTTCGCCACCGGCTACACGGCCGACAATAACGAGGATCATTGCGTGAGCCTGTGCGGCTACGGCACCATGAGCTGGCTGGCACATCAGCTCGATACCTCGGTGCCATCAGGCATCGACGGTTCACAACCCGCCTACGCGATGTTCACCTGGGGCAGCATCGGCATTATCGACGTGCCGTCGATGGTGGCGATCACCCACGAAGCGTGGCTGCGGACGCCGACCACCGTCGTCGTCTGATTGAGCCACGGGCTCGCCCTACCTCTCCCGCTTGCGGGGGAGGTCGCGGCGCAAAGCGACGCGGGTGGGGGCTCTCTCCACTCAGGAAATCCCGATTGCGGAAAAACCCTCTCCCCCGCCCTCTCCCGCAAGCGGGAGATGGAGCGCACCTGCAACGCGGTCTGCATCCGATCTCATCGCGCTTACCCGACGCTCGCCACGACTACGGCCAGCACCGACAGCATCAGCACGATCGTCAGCAGTTGCAGCGAAGCGGTCGGCTGCGTCCGCCACTCGGCGATCTTGTCGGACAGCGACAATTGACCATCGAAGAACTTTGGCTCGTAGATCAGCTTGAACAGGCTCGGGAGCTTCGGCCCCAGCGACACCGCGAGCACCGCCTGGACCAGCGAGGCACCGATCACGAACATTGCGACGCCGGCGTCGCCGACGAGGTCCTTGTTGCCGGCGAGCTTGAGCATCAGCGCGGCGGTCGCAAAGGTCGGAAAGCTCTGCAAGATCGCGGTCAACGCCAGGCCTTCGAGCAGGTTTTGCAGGCGGGATTTCCGAGCGGCGGCAGTCACGGCCATGGCGCGTCTCCCTGATGACACGCGTATGACACTAGCCCTTGCCGGCGTCCCCTGATGTGAGCTGGGTCACGAGCTCCGCTACAGCTTGCCCTGCCCGTTCACCTGGCTCTGTTGCTGCTGCTTCTCCTGCTCCTTGGCATGATGCCGGCCGTAGAGGCAGCCGGCCGCGGCGCCGAGCACGCCGTGATGGCCCGCATAGTGACCGGCGACGCCACCGACAACGGCGCCCTTGATGCAGCCCTTGGCGTTGGCGGCCGGCGGCACGACGAGCGAGAGCGTGGCGGCGAGGATGAGAAGCGGGAATTTCATGGACTTGTGCCTCCGGGTTCGATGTCGCCTTTCCAACGAACGCAGCGGCGCCGGAGTTCCCTGAACCATCGGCATGGCACCAGGCGCCGCCCACCACGTCTGTCACGTCATCGCAGAGGCGCATCCCGCACCAGAAATCCTTGCAGGAAAATAGTCACACAATTTGCAATTGCATGTCACGAACCTGATATTGCGCCGCCGCGTCAAAACCCCTGTAATCCCCGGTGTTTTTGCGGATTGCTGGTGTTGGGCGCGCCGCGATAGTTTTGCTATGCGCGGGCCAACGAGGGCGGGCGGAGCATGACGGTTGAGAGTTTGAACAGGCAGCGCGTGCTGCATCTCCTCGAGACTTTTGCGCGCGGCGATCTCGATGCCGCACTGGCGTGCTGCACCGACGACGTCGACTTCCTCACCCACGTGCCGATTGACGTGCTGCCGCACATGGTGCCGCGGCACGGCAAGGCCGAGCTGCGAAAACTCTGGCAGACGGTGTGGTCGCGCTACTCCGAAATCCGCTACGAGGCGGCGCATGTCGTCTCCGACGGCGAAGAGGTCGCGACATACTTGCGCGCCTTCTTCAGGAAGCGCACCAACGAGCGCATCGTGCAGTTCGACATGGCCGTATTCTATCGCTTGCGCGACGGGCTCGTATCAGAGATCCGCGAGATCATCGATTCCTATGATCTGGTGCAGCAGGTGCTCGAGCGTGAGATCGCTCCGCTGATCGTGGGCGAGCGGATCGAGGGGTAGCGCGCTGTCTCCTCAAGGTCGTCCTCGCGAAAGCCGGCTTTCGCCAGGACGACATCGCATGTGCGGGCGCTTCGCTCACACTGCAGCGGGCAGGGCGGAACTCCCATTGAACCTCCCTTCTTTTTGCCCAGACCCATCTCGGGGCGTTGTGGACGCCGGCTAACTGAATGCGGGCCGATGAAAATCGCGTTGCTTGCCGTTTTGGGGTTGTTTCTGGGGTCGCTGGCCGGAGCCGCGCTCGGCATCGGGGCCGGACTCGCCTGGGTCGAAATCTTCAAGACCACGAATTTCGAGGGCTATAGCGGCATGCTGGTGTTCTTCACCTTCATGCCCCTGGGGGCCGGGATCGGCGGAATCGCCGGCGCCGTGCTGTTCGGCCTGCTTGCGATGCGCGATGACGCGATCGCGGTCGAGCGGGAACCCGTCGCCCGGACCGACCGGTAAATTACGGGGTTCTATTGTAAATTTCACAAAGCGCGTTCAATTGCGCATTGCAAAAACGTGAATTGCGTTTTCGCAAATCGCGCCTATTTGTTTGCCTACAAATGAATTCGGCAACCCCGCGGCGCCTACTGTGCATGGGGTTGTTTTCCGTTTTTTTGCAGCCAGTTTCAGGAACGACCCAAATGACAGAGCACAGTCTCTGGCGTTTCTCGCGCGCGTTGCATGGCGCGATCAACGACCGGCACTTTGAGGATCTGGAGACCCTGATCGACGAGGACGTCGACTGGGCGATCTACGGCCCGATCGACATGTTTCCCTTCCTCGGCGCCCGCCACGGCAAGGAGGCCGTGCTCGACGTCATACGTCAGATCGCGGACAATTTCCGCGTCCGCCGTTTCGACCGCGAGACCATCATGCTGGGCGTGGATTCCGCCTCGTCCATGCTGCGCTATTCGCTCACGGCGCTCGATTCCGACAAGCCGATCTCGCTGCGGGTGGCGCAGTTCGCGCAGTTCAAGGCCGGCAGGCTGCTCAGCATGCGCGTGCTGGTCGACACCTTCGATCTCGTCGAGCAGGCGCTCGGCCGTCCCATTCATCTGCCGAAGATGAGCCGGTTGGGGTGAGGGCACCAACGGGTCCCGTCTCTCCCGGGCCCGACGACGCGCGCGTGAGCGCCTGGCCACCAGCCCCGCTGGGTCGTTCCGCTAGTCGCCATGTCGCCGGGCGTGCGCTTTTGCGCGCGGCCCGTTGGTCTTCCCTTTGATGTGACGTTTCGCCCTCCCCTTGTCCTTCAAGCCTTGCCGCCACAATTTTGCGACGATATCTCCGCATCGTGGATGCGGAATGAATCGCATGATCGTGTCGGAAAACCCCGCACAGTTTTCCCGATCATGCGGTGGGCTTGCGGGCAGGACGATGGAATTCTCGACAGGGTTTGGCTGGACCAGGCTGCCGATGCTGGCGGCCGCGTTTATGTTGGCATCCATGACGGTGGTGCCGGCGCAGATCGTCCCGATGCAGCCCGACCAGGCCGCCGCCGCGGCCGAGGAAACGGCCGACGTCAACGATCCCGACGTGCTGAAAGGCATCGACGTCGACAAGCTCGACTGGAGCCAGCTCAACATCGACGCCGCCACGCTCAATGAGCTGATGGCGGCGAAGAAGCGCGCGCAGGCGGCCAATGGCGAGCCGAACTGGTCGAACGACCGGCGCGCCAACGGGACATCGGCGGTGACGGTGAAGCAATCGATCACCCCGTTCTGGAATACCCAGGTCGGCGCCGACATGACGGTGGCGCGCGAGCCCACCACGATGTCCGAGCTTCTGGCGGAGAAGGCCGCCAATGGCGGCAGCGTGCCGCAATCCTCCGGCAGCGCCTGGGCCACGGCGACCGCACCGGGCGCGGGCGCGATCTGGGACAAGACCGCCGTGGAAGCCCGCGTCGATCCCGGCGCCGAAAACAGCAGGCTCGGCGCCTCTCTCAGCAAATCGGTGCCGTTATCGGACGAGCATTCCCTGACGCTGCAGAACGGCTACAGCGTCAACCAGCAGGGCACGACGCCGATTCCGGGCATCGCCGGCCGCACCACCCGCAATTACGAGACCGACCAGTCCGCCAAGGTCACCTTCGGCGAGACCGGCACGAGCATCATCGCCGGCCAGACCATGTCGACATCAGACGACAAATGGCTGCGCAAGGTTGGCGCCGAACAGAAGTTGTTCGACAACGTCACCGTCTCCGGCTCCGTCGGCGAGACCGCGCAGGGCACCACGAACAAGAGCCTGACGGCTGGGTTCAAGAAGAGCTGGTGATGGCTTCGTCTCCCGCCTGCGGAAGACGAAGCGCCGCCACGGCAAAGCCGCCGAATGGTCGATCCTTGCCGCATCTCGGCCCATATGCGGTCAAAATCAGACGCCCTGATGCGTCCCGCCTTACAGACGTCGTCGTGCGGGGGACACTCGCGCTGCGCCCAACGCGAACAGGGAAACAACGATGAACGCCATTCGTTCGGAAAAGATTGAATCAACTGAGACCGAGGTCACGGACAGCAACCTCGCCGCGGTCACTGAGGTCGAGGCCGGCATCCGCGACTTCGTGCGCAACGACATCGCCTATCTGCGCCGCCCGGCCGCGGGCAGCGAGCCGGCGCTCGATTCGTCGGCGGAAGCGACCGTCACCAACGTCAACTCGCTGATCCAGCGCGTCGCCGGCACTTCGCTCGCCGAGATCGAGAACCTGATCTCCGAGCTCGAGAGCCTGCGCGACCTGCTGCATGCCGAAGGCCAGCGCGTCCAGCGCGAGATCTCCGGCTACGCCCAGCTCAGCCAGGCCGCGATGAAGTCGACTCGCATGATCTCCGATAACGTCGCGCAGTGGAAACGCGCCGCCGACGGCTTGCGCAACAGCTGATCGCCGTAACGCAACGTTTGACCGCCGCGTCCCCCCGGGAGTGCGGCGGTTTTACTTCTGGAAGATGCATCCCAATTGCAGGCGTCATCACCCGCGAAAGCCTGCGCAGGGCATCACGACCACGAATGTGGCAAGCTTTGCAGCCACCACCTGCGAAATCTTGATTTGAACTTTCCACTGCCTTGCTGCGACCAAAGCCTAGCGCGGACCGCATTTGCCGGCCCCCTTAGCGGGGCTTAGCAGGGACAAAGTTTCAAATGGAAAGCATTCGGCCCGAAAACACGGACCCCATTCCGCTGCGCCCCGCGCCGACGCAGTTCGGCACGATCATGCTGCGCTTCGTCGGACTGCTGGTGGTCGCGATCGTGATCCTGGCGCTGGTCTACAGCCGATGAACGGCATCGCCTCGCGCCGGCGATGTGATGGGTTAATGAACGGTTAGCGGTCGGCCGCGACGGTCGAAGCTTCGAGCGTATAGCCGCCATCGGCATAGCCTCGCACCACCATGCCGGCAATCAGTATCACTGCGAGCGTTGCGGTGGCGAAGATGAATCCGACCAGCTTGAGTGCGCCGCGGTCTGCCATGGTCCTCGTCCCCTGTCCTCTATCCCGTTGGTTCAAATAGACAGCGACAGGTTCACAATTGGTTAGCAAATCAATGGTTCCGCGAAATGCTTCGCGACGAACCGCATGCGAGGCTTATGGCAGTGGGCGCCAATCCCGTCCATAGCGCGCGGGCAACACTTGCAGCGCATTTTGGTCGTTCAGAATGGAACTGGTCTAACCGACCTGCCCGCGCATCGGCACGAAGGCCGTCGTGGCGATCGCATACACCTGTTCGCCGCGCTGGTTGGTACCGGTCGTGATGCCTTGCAGGATGCCCCAGCCGGGGCGCGAGGCGGAGACGCGCTTGTCGGTAACTTCGCTGACGAAGCTCACGGTATCGCCGGCGAGCACCGGCTTGATCCAGCGCAGGTCACGAAAGCCTGGTGACGGGCCCCACACCGCAATCTTCTCGCCGCGTGCGGCAGCTTCCTTCGCAAGGCGCTGGCCGTCGGCGACGAGCAGGCTCATGCAGGCGGAGCCAACATGCCAGCCGGACGCAGCAAGCCCGCCGAACAGCGAGTTCTTGCCCTCTTCCTCGTCGAGGTGGAAACGCTGCGGATCGAATTTCGCGGCGAATGTCTTGATGGCTTCCGCGGTGAAGGTGTACGAGCCGATCTCGCGGCGCAGGCCGATCGATATGTCTTCGAAGAACCGCATCACTTAAGCCCTTCGCGCCGCTTGATCAGGATCGGCGAGGTCATTTCACATAATGCTTCGCCTCTTGCGTTGCGCGCGGTGCATTTGAACTTGACGATGCCGAGCTCGGGCCGGCTCTTCGAGGCCCGCGCCTCCACGACGTCGACATCGAGGGTCAGTTCGTCGCCCGGGCGCAACGGCGAGAGCCAGCGTACCTCGTCAACGCCGGGCGAGCCGAGCGAGGCCGCGCGGGTGATGAAGCCGTCGGCCATCATCCGCATCATCAGCGAGCACAGATGCCAGCCCGAGCCGGACAGGCCCTTGAGCATGCTTTTGCTGGCAGCCTCCTCGTCGAGGTGCATCGGCTGCGGATCGAACTCGGCGGCAAAGGCCAAGATCTCGTCGCGGCTGACATGGCGCGGGCCGAACGTACCGAAACGGCCGGTGGGAAAGTCTTCGAAGGTCAGGGTCATCTTGGTGAGATCAGCAGGGATGACAGATTGTGGCCGCACTTTGCGGCAATCTCAACCCGCCCGCCCGCATGGCTCGTGCTACATTCGATGCGGCAGGGCTTGCCTGCCTTGAGTCGGATCGACGCGGGTCAGGTCCGATTTGCCGGGGGAGAGAGAATGTTCACGTTCAGCGACCTGTTTCAGTGGGACCGCTTCATCACGCCGACCATCATCAAGACCTTTTACTGGCTGGTGATCGCGCTGATCTGCCTGTTTGGCATCTCCGGCATCTTCTCAGGGCTCGCAGCAATGGCGATCAGCCCGTTCGGCGGATTTCTGGTGGTGCTCTCGTCGATTGCGAGCGTCATCGTCGGCATCGTGTTCTCGCGCATCGTCGCGGAGTTCATCCTGATCGTCTTCCGCATCAACGAGCATCTCGGCGCCATCCGCGAGCAGGGCGGGGTGCGGTGAGGACGGAATCGCAGGGTGGGCAAAGCCAAGCGTGCCCACCTCTTCTGCCGCATTCCCGGAGAGATGGTGGGCACGGCGCGCAGGCCGCGCGCCTTTGCCTACGCAAGCGCGATCTTCGTCTACGTATTAAACCTGAAATGCATCACGTCGCCGTCGGCGACGGTGTAGTCCTTGCCTTCGAGGCGCAGCTTGCCGGCATCGCGGGCGCCGGCTTCGCCATTGAGCGCGACGTAGTCGTCATAGGCGATGGTCTCGGCGCGGATGAAACCCTTCTCGAAATCGGTGTGGATGACACCGGCCGCCGCCGGCGCCTTGGTGCCGCGATGGATGGTCCAGGCGCGCGCTTCCTTCGGCCCCACCGTGAAATAGGTAATGAGGTCGAGCAGGGTGTAGCCGGCACGGATCAGGCGATCGAGGCCGGCTTCTTCGAGACCCAGCGTCTCCAGGAAGTCGACGCGCTCTTCGCGCGATAGCGTCGCGATCTCGGATTCGATCTTGGCGGAGATGACGACGGCGACGGCGCCCTCCTTCGCAGCCTGCTCCTCGACTGCCTTGGAGAAGGCGTTGCCGGTGGCGGCCGAGCCTTCCTCGACGTTGCAGACATAGAGCACGGGCTTCGACGACAAGAGGCCGAGCATCGAAAAGGCGCGCTCTTCCTCGGCCTTGCGCTCGACAAGGCGCGCCGGCTTGCCGTCGCGCAGCAGCACCAGCGTGCGGTTGACGAGGTCGAGCTGCTCCTTGGCGTCCTTGTCGTTGCCCTTGGCCTTCTTGGTGAGGTTGTCGACGCGCTTCTCGAGGCTGTCGAGATCGGCGAGCATCAGCTCGGTCTCGATGGTCTCGATGTCGGCAAGCGGGGCGATCTTGCCCTCGACATGGGTGATGTCGGAATCTTCAAAGCAGCGCACGACATGCGCGATCGCATCGACCTCGCGGATATTGGCCAAAAACTGGTTGCCGAGGCCTTCGCCCTTGGAAGCGCCGCGCACCAGGCCGGCAATATCGACGAAGGTCAGACGCGTCGGGATGATTTGCGCGGATTTCGCGATCGCCGACAGCTTGTCGAGCCGCGGATCCGGCACAGCGACCTCGCCGACGTTCGGCTCGATGGTGCAGAACGGATAGTTCGCCGCCTGCGCCGCCGCCGTCTCCGTCAGCGCATTGAACAAGGTCGACTTGCCGACATTGGGCAACCCGACAATCCCGCATTTGAATCCCATCGTGTCCTCTAACGCAGTGCGTAGGGTGGGTTAGCGAAGCGTAACCCACCAACTCTTGTAGCCGTGGCATGGTGGGTTACGCCTTCTGCCGTTGCTCGTTGAAGCTTGGGCCAACGTGGCCGGGCTAACCCACCCTACTCTTTGCTATTGTCGTCCTTGGTCAAGAATCCCTTCGCCTGCATGGCGAGATGCACCTTGTTGGCGAATGTCGCGTCCGCGCCTTTGGCGAGCAGGGCGGCGTGCTCGGCAACGGCGTCGCACAGCGTCGTCACCCATTCGTCGTCGGCCTTGGCGAAGTCAGCCAGCACATAACTGTGGACCATCGCCTTGACGCCGGGATGACCGATGCCAAGCCGCACCCGGCGATACTCGTTGCCGATATGCGCCGAGATCGAGCGCAGACCATTATGGCCAGCGATGCCGCCGCCGATCTTCACCCGCACCTTGCCCGGCGGCAGCTCGAGCTCGTCCTGGAACACGGTGACGTCCCCGTGCGCGATCTTGAAGAAGCTCGAGGCTTCCTGCACGGCGCGGCCCGACTCGTTCATGTAGGTCGTTGGCTTGAGCAGCATGACACGCTCAGTCCCGAGCGTGCCTTCGGAGGTCTCGCCCTGAAATCTGCGGCGCCATGGTGCAAAACCATGACGCCGCGCGATCTCGTCGACGGCCATGAAGCCGATATTGTGCCGGTTGCGTGCGTATCTCGCGCCGGGATTGCCGAGCCCAACAAAGAGTCGCATGACGCGGCGCGCCCCTCGCCTGGCGCGCGGTGAGAAGCCGCGCGCCAGCTCTCCAAAAGATTACTTCTTCTTGTCGCCGCCAGCGGGAGCCTTCGCAGCCGCTGCCGGGGCAGCACCTGCTGCCGGAGCCGCCGCACCAGCCGCCGGAGCCGCTGCAGGCGCAGCACCCGGAGCCGCAGCACCGGCCGCAGCCGCAGCCGCCGCCTTCTGCTCTTCGGCGTAGCCGGACGGCGGCACGATGGTGACGAGAGTCGCGTCCTCGCGGGTCAGCGCCTTGACACCGGTCGGCAGCTTGATGTCCGACAGATGGAGCGAGTGACCGATTTCGAGCGTGCCGACGTCTGCCTCGACGTACTGCGGAATGTTCTCGACACCGCACTCAAGCTCGATCGCGTGCGCGACGATGTTGACGGTACCGCCGCGCTTCACGCCGGGCGAGCCTTCGGCCTTCACGACATGCAGCGGCACGCTGATGCGGATGGTGGCGCCTTCGCCGAGACGCATGAAGTCGACATGGATCGGGAAGTCCTTGACCGGGTCGAGGTGGAAGTCGCGCGGAATCACGCGATGCTTCTTACCTTCGAGGTCAATGTCGACAAGCGTGGTGAGGAACCGGCCGGCGAGGATGCGCTGGCGCAGTTCGCGATCGTCAACCGAGATCGGGAGCGGGGGCTGGTTGTTACCATAGATCACTCCGGGCACTCTCCCGGCGCGACGCTCTGCCCGGGCGGCCCCCTTGCCGCTCTTCGGACGTGCGGTCGCCTTCAATTCCTTGACGGTCGCCATAACGTTAAGTCCTTGTTTTTGCAAAAGTTAATGGGCCGCAACGCGGCCCATGGCTGTCGCCGCAGCAAGCCTCCAGGGGTGCGGGGGCTGCGGACGTGGTGGGCTTTTAGCCGGAAGCTGCGGAAATGACAAGGAGAATGGGCATCCGAGTACACTGTCATTCCGGGGCGCTCGCGACAGCGAGCGAACCCGGAATCTCGAGGTTCCGGGTTCGGTCCTGCCCCGGAACGAAGCCAGTTAAGACGCCGGCGTTCCGCCGAGCTTGGCCTCCAGCGCCGCGATCCGGGTTTTCAGGGCCTCATTCTCCTCGCGGGCGAGGCGCGCCATGTCCTTGACCGCCTCGAACTCCTCGCGCTTCACGAGGTCCATGTCGCGCAGGAATTTCTCGGCCTGGGTGCGCATGACCGTGTCGAACTCGCGCTTGACGCCCTGGGCGGCACCGGCGGCGTCATTCATGAGACGTCCGATCTCGTCGAAAAACCGGTTGGTGGTCTGGGTCATGGCGATCTCCGGATATCCTTGCGCGAACTGAACTCGGAAAGACAATGGCAATCCGGGCACGGCCGATCAAGGGCCCGCAGGCACATCTGACGCGTCCTTGTCATGCCCTGGTTTCCTTGCAATCGTACTGATTGGCTGGGCATAACAAGACTCAGAAAGCAAAGCGCGAGACCATGATCGACCAGCAGATCGAGATCCCGACCAAGGACGGCTCGACCACCACCTTCATCACCCATCCCGAGCGCGGCGGCCCGTTTCCCGTCATCATCTTCTACATGGATGCGCCGGCGATCCGCGAGGAGCTGCGCGACATGGCGCGCAGGCTCGGTACGTCCGGCTACTACGTGATGCTGCCGAATCTCTATTACCGCTCTGGCGTGATGGAAATCGGGCCGGTGCCGCCGGATCCGAATGCGCCGGAACGCAAGCGCATGTACGAGCTGATGAACTCGATCAACATCCCCGCGATCATGGACGACACGCGCGCGCTGCTCGCCTATGCCGAAGGCCAGGCAGCCGCCAACACCAAGCTGGTCGGCACCGTCGGCTATTGCATGAGCGGCCGCTACGCCATCAACGCCGCCACGCATTTTGCCGATCGTGTAAAGGCTGCCGCCTCGATCTATGGCACGCATCTGGCGACGGACGAATCCAACAGCCCGCATCTCGCGGCGAGCAAGACCAAGGCCGAGCTCTATTTCGCCTGCGCCGAGACCGACATCTACGCACCGCAGGAGATCATCGACAAGGTGAAGGCGGCCGTGGAAGGCGCGAAGGCAGAGGTCGAGATCTATCCGGGCACCCATCACGGCTTCGCCTTCCCCAAGCGTCCGGTCTATCACCGCGACGCCGCCGAGCGACACTGGGAGCGTCTGCTGGCGCTCTATCGCCGCAATCTCGAGTGAACGGAATGGATCGGTGCGGCCACGATCTCTCTTCACCTCTCCCGCTTGCGGGAGAGGTCGGCGCACCGCGCCGGGTGAGAGCTCTATCCTCGCTGGGAATCTTTCGGCGGAAGCACCCTCTCCCCCACCCTCCCCGCGAGCGGGGGAGGGAGCGCACCTCCGTCTCCGTTACATACCGACCTTCACCTTCTAGAACCAAGGCGCGATGCCGCTTCTTCTGATCAACTTCCCCTCCTTCGATCCGATCGCGATTGCGATCGGGCCGTTCGCCATCCGCTGGTATGCGCTCGCCTATATCGGCGGGATCGTGATCGGCTGGCTCTACGCACGCTCACTCCTGAAAAAGGAGAAACTCTGGGCTGGACCCGCTCCGATCTCACTGGTCCAGCTCGACGATTTCATTCTCTGGGTGACACTCGGCATCATCCTGGGCGGCCGCACCGGCTATGTGCTGTTCTACAACCTGCCTTTCTTCATCGAGCACCCCTCGGCGATCCTCAAATTGTGGGAAGGCGGCATGTCCTTCCATGGCGGCTTCCTAGGCTGCGTCGTCGCGGTGATGTGGTTTGCGCGCCGGAACGGCATCTCGATCCTGTCGCTCGGCGACATCACGACCGCCGTGGGGCCGATCGGCCTGTTCCTGGGGCGGCTCGCCAATTTCATCAATGGCGAGCTGTGGGGCCGCGCTGCCGATCCCAGCCTGCCCTGGGCGATGATCTTTCCGACCGGCGGCAACATCCCGCGCCATCCGAGCCAGCTCTATGAAGCCGGCATGGAAGGCATTCTGCTGTTCACCGTGCTCGCGGTGATGATCCGTCTCGGCGCCTTGAAACGGCCGGGGATGATCCTCGGCAGCTTCGTCCTGATCTACGGCCTCACCCGAATTATCGGCGAGCATTTTCGCGAGCCGGACGCACAGCTCGGATTTTTGTGGGGCGGGTTAACCATGGGCATGCTGTTGTCGATCCCCATGCTTATCGTCGGCGCCATCCTTATTGTATTTGCAGTGCGGCGCGGTACGCCCAAACCGCTTCAAGCCATTCGTTAATTCATTTCGAGAACACAGGCTGTGACCGACTCGCCGCTGCTGAACGAGATCAAGGCGCTGATCAAATCCTCCGGCCCGATGCCGGTGTGGAGGTACATGGAGCTGTGCCTGATGCACCCGCTTCACGGCTACTACATCTCGCGCGATCCGCTCGGGCGTGAAGGCGACTTCACCACCGCGCCGGAAGTCAGCCAGATGTTCGGCGAGCTTCTGGGGTTATGGACGGCGTCGGTGTGGAAGCAGATGGGCTCGCCGCAACTGTTGCGGCTGATCGAGCTCGGGCCCGGCCGCGGCACCATGATGGCGGACGCGCTGCGCGCGCTCCGGGTGCTGCCGCCGCTCTACCAGGCGCTCCAGGTCCACATGGTCGACGTCAATCCCGTGCTGCGCGAGCGGCAGAAGGCGACGCTGTCGAGCGTGCGCAACATCACGTGGCACGACAGGATCGACGACGTGCCCGAAGGCCCTTCGATCATCCTCGCCAACGAATATTTCGACGTGCTGCCGATCCACCAGATGGTGAAGCGCGAAAGCGGCTGGCACGAGCGCGTCGTCGATGTCGATGCGAGCGGCAAGCTTCAGTTCGGCGCCGCCGCTGATCCGACCCCGCGCTTCGACGTGCTGCTACCGCCGTTGGTGCGGGCAGCGCCCGTCGGCGCGGTGTTCGAATGGCGGCCGGATGCCGAGATCATGAAGCTCGCGAGCCGCGTGCGCGACCAGGACGGCGCGGCGCTGATTGTCGACTACGGCCACCTGCGCAGCGATGCCGGCGACACCTTTCAGGCGATCGCGCGCCACACCTTTGCCGATCCCCTGAAGGCGCCGGGCCAGGCCGACGTCACCGCCCATGTCGACTTCCAGGCGCTGTCGCGCGCCGCCGAGGACGTCGGCGCCCGCGTCCATGGCCCGGTGACGCAGGGCGAGTTCTTGAAGCGCCTCGGCGTCGACACTCGTGCGGCGGCACTGATGCAAAAGGCGACGCCAGACGTCTCCGCCGACATCGCCGCAGCGCTGAAGCGACTGACCGATACCGGCCGCGGCGGCATGGGCTCGATGTTCAAGGTGCTCGCCATCTCCGAGCCGCGGCTCACCTCGCTCGCGGCCTTCGACCCTGTTGAGGAAGGCGACGACGCATCATGACGCTTGGCACGACCCTTGGCTCCTCGCTGCTCTCGGCCGTGCCCGGCCTGCGCCATGCCTTCTTCACCCGCGAGGGCGGCGTCTCCAGCGGCATCTATGCCGCGCTCAACGGCGGCCTCGGCTCCAATGACGATCCGGCCCTTGTTGCGGAGAACCGCCGCCGCATGGCCGAGCATGTCGGCGTTCGGCCTGAACGTTTCATCAGCCTGCACCAGATCCACTCGCCCGACGTGCTCGTCGCCGATGGCGCCTGGCCGAGCGGTCCGCGGCCGAAAGGCGATGCGATGGTTACGCGCACGCCCGGCCTCGCGCTCGGCGTCTCCACAGCGGATTGCGGGCCGGTGCTCTTCGTCGATCCGAACGCGCGGGTGATCGGCGGCGCACATGCCGGCTGGAAGGGCGCACTGACGGGCGTGCTGGAGTCCACGATCTCGGCGATGGAAAAGCTCGGTGCCGAGCGCGGCCGCATCATCGCTGCGATCGGGCCCCTGATCCGCCAGGAGAGCTATGAAGTCGGCAACGAGTTCGTCGCGCGCTTCATCGAGACAGACGCGGACAACGCGGTATTCTTCATTCCCTCGGTGCGCGAAGGCCACGCGATGTTCGATCTCGCAGGCTTCATCCGGATGCGGCTGGAGGCCGCCGGCATCCTGATGATCGACGATCTCGGCCTCGACACCTATGCCGACGAGCGGTTCTTCAGCTATCGCCGCTCGGTGCATCGCAAGGAGCCGGACTACGGCCGCCACATCCACGCGATCGCGCTCGAAGCGTGAACACAACGGCAACATGTGCTTCACCAGCCCCGGAATGGCGGTGACCTGTGGCTCCCTCGCCCTAGACGTTAATGCATTTTAACGATATCGCTGCCCTCCATAATGTGGGAAGCGTCATCATTATTGCGCCGCGCGGGCACGCGCGCGCTGGCGGCCATGCTGCTGGCGGCATCGTGTGCGCTTGGTGGCTGTGCCGGCGGCGGGGCGGCGAGCAACTCCTATGCGATGGCGCCGCCGAGTGGCGGCAGCGGGACAACGGTGGCCTTCGAATCCATCGACGGGCCGCCGCCGCAGGTGTTCGACCGCATGGTCGGCGTGCTCGACAGCGAATCGAAGCTGCGCAGCCTGACGGTGGTCTCGCGCGAAGGCACGTCTGCCTACCGTGTGCGCAGCTATCTCTCGGCTCAGGTCGTCCGCGGCAAAACCATGATCGCCTGGGTCTGGGACGTCTATGATGCCAGCCAGCAGCGGGCGCTGCGCCTGTCCGGTGAGGAACCTGGCGGCAAGGCCGGCCGCGACCCCTGGTCGGCCGCCGACGACATGGTCCTGCGGAAGATCGCGCAGGCTGGATTCAGCGGACTTTCCAACATGATCAACGGGACCCCGTCTGATGCGCCGACGACCGCCCCGGACCTGCGGGGCCCCGCGGTGGCAAGCATGTCGCCGACCTCAGAGAACGCCGAGATGCCTGCCGCGGCGCTTGGCTATGCTGACCGATAACCAGCGCTAAACCCTCATCCCAACTACCGGCCAAAGCGTTGGCCGGACTCAGGATTTTCGACGGGATATCGTAGCATCCCGGGTTGCCAGTGCGGCCTTGGGCCTGATATTTGCTCGCCCGTCGAAACCGTGCTCCATGGGTATCCGAGATGTTGAACGTCGTGTCCAGCAAGGCGCGGGAGGAAGCGATCATGTCGGCCAAAAACGGCTCAATCAAGCTGGTTGCCGGCAACTCCAATCCGGCGCTCGCGCAAGCGATCGCGCAAGGTCTGGACCTGCCGCTGACGAAAGCGGTGGTACGACGCTTCGCCGACATGGAGATCTTCGTCGAGATCCAGGAGAACGTCCGCGGCTCGGACGCCTTCATCATCCAATCGACCTCGTTCCCCGCGAACGACCATCTGATGGAACTCCTGATCATCACCGACGCGCTGCGCCGGTCGTCGGCGCGCCGCATCACCGCGGTGCTGCCCTATTTCGGCTACGCGCGGCAGGACCGTAAATCGGGTTCGCGCACGCCGATCTCGGCCAAGCTGGTCGCGAACCTGATCACCCAAGCCGGCGTCGACCGCGTCATGACGCTCGATCTGCATGCCGGTCAGATCCAGGGCTTCTTCGACATCCCGACCGACAATCTCTATGCGGCGCCGCTAATGGTGCGCGACATCAAGGAGAAGTTCGACCTCTCCAAGGTGATGGTGATCTCCCCCGACGTCGGCGGCGTGGCGCGCGCGCGTGGGCTTGCCAAGCGCATCAACACTCCGCTCGCGATCGTCGACAAGCGCCGCGAGCGTCCCGGTGAATCCGAGGTCATGAACGTGATCGGCGACGTCGCCGGCTACACCTGCATCCTGGTCGACGACATCGTCGATTCCGGCGGCACGCTGGTGAACGCGGCCGATGCGCTGATCGCCAAGGGCGCCAAGGACGTCTACGCCTATATCACCCACGGCGTCCTCTCCGGCGGCGCGGCCGCCCGCATCGCCTCCTCGAAGCTGAAAGAGCTGGTGATCACCGACTCGATTCTGCCGACGGATGCGGTGATCAAGTCTCCGAACATCCGCACGCTGCCGATCGCCAGCCTGATTTCGGATGCGATCGCGCGCACCGCAGCGGAAGAATCGGTGTCGAGCCTGTTCGACTGATTTTCGCTACACGGCGTCGTAGGGTGCGCAAAGGCGCGAAGCGCCGTGCCCACCTTTTCTTTTGCGATGCAAGCGATGGGCACGCTTCGCTTTTGCCCACCCTACGATCTACAGTCTGGGACTGACGCAGCTGCCGCACGCCTGGAAGATTGGTTGTTGCGCGCAGCGGCCCGTGACATCATCCAGATACCGAGTCATCGCTGCCTTCTGGATGCCTGATGCCACGCCGGAAATTTGCTTGGGAAAAGCTGTCGGATGAGCAGTTGCTTCAGCAACGCCTGAGCAGTTTGAGGGTGACGGTCGAAGGCACCTGGCTTGAGGATTGTGTCGGCACGCTTCACGAGGAACTCGACGAGCGGGGCATCCGGCTGCGGCCACACGCATGGATATCGAGCGAATGGTTTAGCCCGGCAGATGTGCCAGGCATCGCCGTCCCGTTCTATCTCGCACATCCCCGGCTGATGAAGCTCGAGAAGAAAATGATGTTCGACGTCGAGGGCGGAACCTGGCGCGAATGCATGGCCATCCTTCGACACGAGGCCGGCCATGCCGTGCAGCACGGCTACCAGCTGCAGCGGCGCCGGCGTTGGCAGCAGCTGTTCGGCCCCTCATCGAAACACTACCCGCGCTACTACCGACCCAATCCGGCCAGCCGGCGTTACGTCCAGCATCTTAGGCTCTGGTACGCGCAGAGCCATCCGGACGAGGATTTCGCCGAAACTTTTGCGGTGTGGCTGCGGCCGCGTTCGAACTGGCGGACGCGATATGCCGGTTGGCCGGCGTTGAAGAAGCTCGAATATGTCGACGAGCTGATGGCCGAGATCGCGGGACAGCGACCGGCAATCACAACGCGGCAGCGCATCGATCCACTGAGTCGACTCAGCGAGACGCTGGAGGACCACTACAAGAAGAAGCAGGCGTTCTACGCCTTCACGCCGCCGAAGACCTACGACCGTGACCTCCGAAGGCTCTTTTCCGCCGACCCACGGCATCAATCGTCAAAGCCGGCTTCGGTACTGATCAGGCGGCATCGCGCAAAAATCAGGCAATTGGTCGCGCGATGGACGGGCGAGAACCAGCTTACGCTCGACGCAGTGCTTGACGACATGATTTCCCGCTGCCGCGAGCTCGATCTGCGTGCGGTTGGCGCTGAACAGAAGCTCATTCTCGACTTCACCGTGCTCGTCACCGCCAAGACCATGCACGCCCTGTTCGGCCCATCACGACGCAAATGGATCGCGCTATGAGACGCCTCCGTATTCTCGTGCTCATGCATCCGGACTTCATGCCGCCGGAAACCACAGACGGATACACGGCGCAGGAAATCAATGCGTGGAAAACTGAATACGACGTCGTGAGCACGCTGCGCGCGGCCGGCCATGATGTTCGCCCGCTCGGTGCGCAGGAGGAAATCAAGCCAGTGCGCGTGGCGATCGAGGACTTCAAGCCGCACGTGGTCTTCACGTTGCTGGAAGAATTCCATTCCAACGTCGCATATGACCAGCACATCGCAAGCTATCTCGAGCTGATGAAGGTCGCCTATACCGGCTGCAACCCTCGCGGCCTGATCCTGGCGCGCGGCAAGGACCTTTCCAAGACGCTGGTGCATCATCGCCGGATCGCGGTGCCGGCCTTCGCCGTTTTCCCGATGCGCCGCAAGGTCAAACGGCCAGCTCGTCTCGCGCTGCCGCTGATCGTCAAGAGCCTGAACCTCGATGGATCCTTCGGCATCTCTCAGGCATCGATCGTCGATACCGACGAGAAGCTCGCCGAGCGGGTAGCGTTCATCCACGATCGGAGCGAGACCGCCGCCATCGCCGAGCAGTTCATCGAGGGACGGGAGCTCTACGTCGGCGTGCTTGGCAACAACCGCTTGCGCGTTCTACCGGTTTGGGAATTGAAATTCGGCAGCATGGGCGGTCACAGGTCGCGGCACATCGCTACCGAAAAGGCCAAGCACGATCCAGATTATCAGGAGCGCGTCGGAATCGTCGACGGGCCAGCGAAAGACCTGGCGCCCGACGTCACCGCACGCATTCAACGAGCTGCGAAACGCGTCTATCGGGCGCTCGGACTCGATGGATACGCGCGCATCGATTTTCGTCTCTCGGCCGACGGCACCCCGTATTTCATCGAAGCAAACCCAAATCCCGAAATCGCGAAGAGCCAGGAGTTCGCCACGGCAGCTCAGCACGACGGGCTCAAATATCCGGACCTCCTGCAGCGCATCCTGACCCTCGGCATCAGCCGGGCGAAGGCCGGCGTGTCCCTCGGGTGATCAGGTGAAGCCCGGCAACACGACGTCGCTCAAGAGTGCAACCAGCACGGCGGCCTGCTCCTGGCCTGATCGCTTGTAATTTCCGCAGTGGATCACCACAGCGAGATCGCATGCCGGGATGACATACAGATACTGGCCGCCCCAGCCGATACCGCCGAACCAGTGCAACGGTCGCGCGGTGGCGAAATCGCCCATGTACCACTGATAGCCATAGTCGCGGCCAACCCTGGTCTGAACAACAGGCGTGGTCACGCGCTTCACCCAATCCGCCGCAACCACGGACTTTCCATTCCAGCTGCCGTTCGCCAGCATGAGTTGACCGATCTTGACGAGATCGCGTGGCAACAGACGCGCCCCTGACGCAGCACGCGGTTCGCCGTCGCGGCCAACGCTCCAGTCGGACGGGCCAAAGCCCAACGGATCGAACAGGACGCGACGGCAATAGGCCGGCAAGGCTTCGCCGGTCCCCTTGGCGATGAGCCGGCCGAGCAACGCCGTGGCACCGCCGCAATAGGTCCACTTCACGCCCGGCTCGCCGACGATCGGCCGCTCGAGGACGAACCGATAGCGATCCGCCGCGGCTTCCATCGCCATCTCGCTGTTGCGCGGATCGCCATAGGGAATGGTGAGTTCATCCCACTCGAAGCCCAGCGTCATCGACAGCACATGATGGATCGTGATCCTGTCGCGGCCGGGCTGTGCGGCAAGATCGGCAAATTCCGGAAACTGCGCGTAGAGCTTCGCCTCCGGCGGCGGCACCTTGCCTTCGGCGAGCGCGAGGCCGTAGGCGAGACCGACGATGCTCTTCGAGACCGAGCGCAGATCGTGCGGCACATCCGGTGCAAAAGTGATATGGCCGAGCGCTCGGTCCCAGGCCTCATCCTCGCCCTGACCGTAATGCTCGAACACGAGCTTGCCGCCTTGGCTCACCAGAAACGCGTGCAAACCGGGCAACTTTCCGGCCCGCTCCAGTCCGGAGAGGCGCTCGGCAGCATCGAACGATGCGGCAATGGCAGGCATGGCCCGTGGCAGAGCCACGCTCGCGCCAAGACCAGCCAGCAGATGGCGGCGATTGAGATGGGTCACGGGTTCATTCTCCGGAATGGGGTATACACAGGTACCTTGCAATACATAGTACCTTGCTATATAAGCTTCTTTGAAAGCGGTGTAGTCAAGGAGGAAATGGCCGACTCGACGAATCAGGTTCAGCTCAAGAAGGGTGCGCTGGAGCTCTGCGTGCTCGCTCTACTCGCGCGCGGCGAGAGCTATGCCTATGAGATCGCGAGCATGCTGTCGGCCGGCGTAGGCATGGGCGAAGGAACGATCTATCCGCTGATGCGGCGGATGCAGGATGACGGGCTGGTCGACACCCGCCTCGAGGAATCCAGCAGCGGGCCGCCGCGCAAATACTACCGCCTGACGGCCGCCGGCCGCGCCGCCTTCACCGCGCAGAAGCGGGAATGGCGCAGCTTTTCGGACGCCGTGGACCGGCTGCTCGGAGACGCCAAATGAACCGCGCCGATTTCCTGCACATCCTCGGCGACGGGCTCGCAGGGCTCCCCCGTGCCGAGATCGACGACATCCTCGCCGACTACGCCGCCCATTTCGAGGAGGCGCGCGCCTCCGGCCGGGTCGAGCACGAGGTCGCCTCCGCGCTCGGCGATCCCCGGCGGCTGGCGCGCGAGCTCCGCGCCGAGACGGGGCTTCGCCGGTGGGAGAACCATCATTCCTTGCGCAACTCGACAGCCGCGCTGTTCGCGCTTGGCGGCCTCGCCGTGGTCGATATCCTGCTGTTGCTCCCGTTGCTGCTCGCCGTGCTGCTGATCCTGCTCGTGATCGCTTTCGTGATGTTCGTGCTCGGGATCGTCGGCATCGGATTGCTGATTAGCGTCTACAAGCATTTGGGCGACGGACAGGTCGTCAACCTGATCCTGCGCGGGCTTGCCGGCGTCGCGCTGGTCACGACCGGCGTGGGCTTCGCTTCCTTGCTGGCGCTAGGGCTCAATGCCGCCGTCAGATGGCTCGGCGGCTACGCGCGCCTGCATTATCGGCTGCTCAAGCCTGAGCAGCCCATCGCGTGAGTGAGGTGTCTGCGCCAGCCTTCGCGCCGACGACCTCGGCAAATGACGCGAAGAATTCGCCGGCGAGCTTGGTCGCGGTGGAGTTGATCAGCCGCGCCCCAAGTTGGGCGAGCTTGCCGCCGATCTGGGCGTCGACATCATAGTGGAGCACGGTGCTCTCGGCGCCGTCTGATTCCAGCCGCACCACGGCGCCGCCTTTGGCGAAGCCGGCGACGCCGCCAGAGCCTTCACCCGAAATGCGATAACTGTTCGGTGGCCGAAGATCGGAGAGCGTCACCTTGCCGCCGAAGGTTGCCTTCACCGGGCCGACCCTGAAGACGACGGTCGCTGTCATCTCGTTTGGACCGGTCACCTCCAGCGACTGACAGCCGGGGATGCACTGCTTCAGCAGATCGGGATCGTTGAGCGCCGCCCAGACCTTGTCACGGGATGCGGGAATGCGCTGGCTGTCGTTCATCTGCATGGTCGGTCCTCTCCTTGTCCGTGAGCGAGGTGGCGGCGCGCTGGCCGCGGCGGCGCGCTTGCGTGATCTCGGCGAGGATCGACATCGCGATCTCCTCCGGCGTGATGGCGCCGAGATCGAGTCCGGCCGGCGCCTTTACGCGATCGATCGCGGCGGCGTCGACGCCTTCCGCGATCAGTTTTGCGCGCAGCGCCGCCATCTTGCGGCGGCTGCCGACGAAGGCATGATAGGCGGCCTCCGTTGCGACCGCGGCGCGCAGCGCGACCTCGTCGCCTTTGCCTTGCGTCGAGACCACGACGAAGCGTTTTGCCTCGGTCAATTCGCCCACGCTGTAACCGTCGATGAGCGTGTCCACGTCGGGTTGCGACGACAGGTCGGCCGATGGCGCCGCCAGCGTGACGTGAAAGCCGAGCATGCGCGCTTGCGCCGCGAGCGACAGCGCCACCGGGCTCGCGCCGAGAATGACGAGCGAGGGATGCGGCAGCACCGGCTCGACGAATATGTCCATGGTGCCCTTGCTCGGGCACATATTGCTGGCAAAGCGGATGCCGTCGCGGCTCTCGCCCGAGCTGACGCCAAGCTCGGCGAGCAGATTCTCCGGCAGCACCGAGACCATGCGCGGCACGCCGTCGGCGAGTGCCTCGCGCGCTGCTTTCAGCACCGCGCCCCGGGCGCAGCCACCGCCGATCCAGCCCGCGACGATACGGCCATCGGCCGCAATGATCGCCTTCGCGCCGGCTTTGGCTGCCGTGACAGACACGGTGCGCACCACAGTCGCAAGCACGAAGGCATGCTCGGCGGCTTTCATCTGCGCGACGAGATCCAGCACTTCGACATTCGCTGTCGCGTTACTGATCATTTGGTCGCCTCCGTCAGAGCTTCGCCAGGTAGGGTTCGAGCGCGCGCAGGCTTTGCAGCGTGTTGGCGGGCGCGTAGAGATCGACATAGGGCAGCGCGGCCTTGATGCCCCTCGCCTCCGGCGCATAGCCCTCCCACGCCATCATCGGATTGAGCCAGACGATGCGCCGGCATCGCCGCGACAACGCGGCCATTTCCCGTCCGAGCAATACGGCATCGCCGGTCTCGTAGCCGTCGGACACAATCATCACGCAACTGCGCGAATGGATCACGCGCTGCGCGTGCCAGCGGTTGAAGCTTTGCAGGCTCTCGCCGATCTTCGTGCCGCCGCCCGCGCCCTGCGCCATGATCGAGAGGCGGTCGAGCGCGCGGCCCGCATCCTTCTCCTTCAGCGCGTCGGAGACGTAGGCGAGGCGCGTGTGGAACAAAAACGCCTCGGCCTCGTGGAATTCGTCGAGCACGCCGTGGATGAAGCGCAGGAACACGGATGTGTAGGCGCTCATCGAGCCAGACGTATCGAGTAGAACAACAAGCCGCAGCGGCTTGTCCTTGCGCTGCCTCCTCACCAGGCTGATCGGCACGCCGCCATGGCTGATATTGCGGTGGATGGTGCGACGAAGGTCGAGTCGGTAGCCGCGCCGCCGCGCGAGATCGCGCCGCGTTAGCCGCGTGCGCATCACTTTTGCGAGCTGCGCCGCGGCCTCATGTGCCTGCGCGATCTGGTCGGGGTCTCTGAGTTTGCGGAAGTCGACTTCGGCAAGGCTCTCCGCGCGTGAGGCGCCTTCCATCCGCCCCTCGCGGCCGCGCCCATCCGGCGCATCGTCGGATGACGGAATCTGATCGGTCAGCGGGCGATCGTCGCGCTGTTCCATCGCCCTATCCTGCAAGTTCTTGATTGACGGGCTGCTCGCGCCCTGCGCCGAGCCAACCGTCCGCGAGCGCGAACGCACGCGCTTGCCAAGCCAGAATGCGTCGAACAGGCCGTCAAACTTGTCCCAGTCTGACTTCCGCGCCGAAAACAGATGTTTGAACGCGGAGCGCAAGAGGCGCGGACGCGCAGCATAGCCCGCCGACATCAGCGCCGCGGCATCCTGCCCTTCCGCAAGCCCGACCCGAAAGCCGGCGTCACGCAAGGTGCGCAGGAAAGCCGCCAGCCTTGCGGAGATAAGTCGGGAGACCTCGTTGAGATCATCGAACTCCGGGCTTGCGCCGCAGCAGCTCATGCGACCCTCCCGAGCAGGCGCTCCGTCACCTCGCGCGTGACACGCGCGCGGTCCTCATGTGTCTTCAACAGGCAGATCAACGTTTCGTGCACGGTTCCGGGCGCATCGTGGAGATCACTTATGTCGAGGCCGACGAGCGCGGCCGCCCAGTCCAGCGTCTCGGCAACACCAGGTACTTTCCGCAATTCTTCCTTGCGGACGCCCTCGACCATGCGCGCGATCTGGAGCGACAGGGACGGGCTTGCGCCCGCGATCCGCGCCAGGATGATGCGGGTCTCACGATCTACGTCGGGATAGTCGACATAGTGATAGAGGCAGCGCCGGCGCAGCGCATCGGAGAGCTCGCGGGTGCCGTTCGAGGTCAGCACTACCTGCGGGATGGTGATCGCCGGAATCGTGCCAAGCTCGGGGATCGAAACCTGGAAGTCGGACAACAGCTCCAGCAAAAATGCCTCGAACTCGTCGTCGGCGCGGTCGATCTCGTCGATCAGCAGCACCGGCGCCTGCGCGCGGCGGATCGCGCCGAGCAGCGGGCGTTCCAGCAGGTATTTTTCCGAGAAGATCTGGTCCTCGATGCTGTCGGTGCCGCGATGCGCCTGGATTGCCAGCAATTGGCGCTGGTAGTTCCATTCGTAGAGCGCGGAGGACTGATCGAGACCCTCATAGCATTGCAGACGGATCAGCTCCGTCGCATGCACCTTGGCGAGCGCCTTCGCCACCTCCGTCTTGCCGACGCCCGCCTCGCCTTCCAGCAGCAGCGGACGCCGCAACAATTGCATCAACGAGATCGCAGTCGCGAGCTCCGCGTCGGCGATGTAGCCCGACGCGGCCAGCGCTTGCGCGATCTCGTCACGGCCTTTCATCGCTACGCGACCGCCCCGAGCTGCTTCGCCGCCTTCCAGTTGCGCCAGTAGTCGTGCGGCATCTGGATGTGCGTTGACCCCAGAAACGAGAACGCATCATTGACGGCATTGGAGAAGGCCGGCACGCCGCCGACATTCGGGCTCTCGCCGACGCCCTTGGCGCCTATGGGGTGATGCGGCGACGGGGTAACGGTGAAGTCGGTCTCCCAATGTGGGGTCTCGACCGCGGTCGGCATGAAAAAGTCCATGAACGAGCCGGTAACGACATTGCCGGTGTCGTCATAGCGGATCTCCTGGCCCATCGCGATCGCGAAGGCCTCGGTGAGGCCGCCATGCACCTGGCCCTCGATGATCATCGGGTTGATGCGGGTGCCGCAATCGTCGAGCGCATAGAAGCGCCGAATCTTGTACACGCCGGTATCGACGTCGATGTCCATCACGCAGAGATAGGCGCCGAACGGATAGGTCATGTTGGGCGGGTCGTAGTAGCTGACCGCCTCGAGCCCCGGTTCCATACCCGGCGGCACGGAGTTGTACGCCGCCCAACAAATGTCTTTCATCGACATGAACCTTTCCGGCAGGCCCTTCACGCGGAAACCGTCGATGTCCCATTCGAGGTCGTCCTCATGGACCTCGAGCTTATAGGCTGCGATCATCTGCGCCTTGGCCTTGATTTTTCGCGCAGCCATCGCGATCGCGGCGCCCGCGACCGGCGTCGAGCGCGAGCCGTAAGTGCCGAGCCCGTAAGGCGCGGTGTCGGTGTTGCCCTCCTCGACCTGAATGTTGTCGGCGGGAATGCCGATCTCGGTCGCGATAATCTGCGCCCAGGTGGTCTCGTGGCCCTGGCCCTGGCTCTTCGTGCCCATGCGCGCGATGCCCGCACCGGTCGGATGCATGCGGATCTCGCAGGAGTCGAACATGGCGATGCCGAGGATGTCGCAATTCTTCGACGGACCGGCACCGACGATCTCGGTGAAGAAGGAGACCCCCAAGCCCATGATCTCGCGGGTCTCGCCGCGCTTGAAGGCTGCGCGCTTGTCCGCCTGCTCCTTGCGGAGCGCAACGTAGTCGGTCGTCTCCATCATCTTGCGCATGGCGGTGTGGTAGTCGCCGGAATCGTATTCCCAGCCCAGCGCCGAGTGATAGGGAAACTGCTCCGGCTTGATAAAGTTCTTCAGCCGCAGCTCGGCCGGATCCATGCCGAGCTTCTGCGCCAGGATATCCATGGCGCGCTCGATGCAGTAAGCCGCCTCCGTGACGCGGAACGAGCAGCGATAGGCGACGCCGCCCGGCGCCTTGTTGGTGTAGACGCCGTCGACGGCGAGATGCGCCGTCGGGAAGTCGTAGGAGCCGGTGACGATGTTGAAGAAGCCGGCCGGCCATTTCGACGGGTCGGCGCAGGCGTCGAACGCGCCGTGATCGGCGAGCACGTGGACGCGAAGACCGGTGACCTTGCCATCCTTGTTCGCGGCGATTTCGGTGGTCATATGATAGTCGCGTGCGAACGAGGTCGCAGTCAGGTTTTCGATGCGATCCTCGACCCATTTCACCGGCTTGCCGGTGACGATGGAGGCGACGGCTGCGCAGATGTAGCCGGGATAGGCGCCGACCTTGTTGCCGAAGCCACCGCCGATATCGGGCGAGATCACATGGATCTTCTGCTCCGGCAATTTCGCGATCAGCGACACCACCGTGCGGATCACGTGCGGGGCCTGGAAGGTGCCCCAGATCGTCAGCTCGCCCTTGATCTTGTCAAATGAGCAGACACACTGGCAGGTCTCGAGAGGCGACGGGTGGGTGCGGTGATAGGAGATCATCTCCTTGATCGTCACCTCGGCCTTCCTGAAGGCCGCGTCAGTCAGATCCTTGTCTCCGACCGTCCATTCGAAGATGTGGTTGTGGTGCTTGCGCGGGCCGTGCGCGCCCGTGGTCTTGCCGGCGAGATCCTCGCGCAGCACCGGCGCATCAGGCGCCATCGACTTGAAGGGATCGACCAACGGCGGCAACGGCTCGTATTCGACGACGACCTTGTTGACGCCGTCGTCGGCGGCATAACGGTCGGTCGCAACCACGAAGGCGACCTCCTGGTTCTGGAACAGCACCTTGCCGTCGGCCAGCACCATCTGCACGTCGCCGGCAAGCGTCGGCATCCAGGCGAGGTTCACCGTCTTCAGCGTTTCGGCGGTGATCACCGCGAGCACGCCGGGGACTTTCAGCGCCTCGCTGTCGTCGATTTTCTTGACGCGCGCATGCGCATGCGGCGAGCGAACGAAGTCGCCATGCAGCATGCCCGGCAGCTTGACGTCGTCGACGTAATTGCCCTTACCTTGGGTGAAGCGGATGTCCTCGACGCGCTTGCGCTTGCAGCCCATGCCTTCGAGTGCGGCCGTGCGTTGTTCCCGCGTGGGAGTTAAGTCGTTCATTCCGCGGCCTCCTTGAATTCGATGCCGTTGAGCTTGGCAGCGGCGTATTGGATCGCCCTGACGATGTTCTGGTAGCCGGTGCAGCGGCAGATGTTGCCGGAAATGCCCATCCGGATTTCCTCTTCGGATGGCGAGGGATTCTCCTTCAGCAAGCGGTGCGCCCGCATGATCATGCCGGGCGTGCAGAAGCCGCATTGCAGGCCGTGCATCATGCGGAAACCTTCCTGCAAGGCCGACAGCGAGCCATCGGCATTGGCCATGCCCTCGACGGTCGTGATGTCGCTGCCATCGGCCTGGACCGCGAACATGGTGCAGGACTTCACCGACATGCCGTCGATATCGACGGTGCAGGCGCCGCAATGGGTGGTCTCGCAACCGATATGGGTGCCGGTCATCGCCAGATTCTCGCGGATGAAATGCACCAGCAGCGTTCGCGGCTCGACGAGGCCTTCGACCTCAGCGCCATTCACCTTCATGGTCACATGCGTTTTTGCCATTCGTCCCTCCCCTAGCGCGCGCGGCTTGCGGCGCGTTGCAGCGCCCGCGCCACCATGATGCCGCCGACATGCTTGCGATATTCGACAGGTCCGCGGGCGTCCGCCGCCGGCGACATGATCGCTTGCGCCGCAGCGGCAGCGTTTCTCAGCGCAGCCGCATCGAGGCTCGTGCCGATCACGGCTTTCGCGGCGTCAGCCGCGAGCAACGGCGTCTCGTGGACATTGGTGAGGCCGATCGCGCAGGTCGCGACCTTGCCGCCCGCCATGGTCAGCACGGCGGCTGCGGCGGCGGTCGCGTAATCGCCGACCTTGCGCTTGAGCTTTTCATAGCCATAGCCATGGCCGTCCGCCAGCACGGGGACCGATACCGCGGTGAGGATCTCGCCGGGCTCGAGCGCGGTGAAATAGGCGCCCTGGTAGAAATCGGTCGCCTTCACCTCGCGGGCGCCATGCGCGCCTTCGAGGCGATAGGTCGCGCCCAGCGTCAGCATCAGCGCCGGCATGTCGTTGCCGGGATCGCCATTGGCGACATTGCCGCCGATCGTGCCGCGGTAGCGCACCTGCGGATCGGCGATCAAGAGCGCGGCCTCATGGAGGATCGGCACTGATCTTGCGACATCCTCGGAGGCGAGCAGATCATGCTGGGTGGTCATCGCGCCGATGACGAGGTTATTGCCGTCGCGGCGGATGCCCTTGAGACCGGCGATGCCGTGGAGGTCGACCAGATGAGTGGGGCTCGCCAGCCGAAGCTTCATCATCGGCACCAGGCTGTGCCCGCCGGCCAGCGGCCGCGCGTCCTCGCCGAGGTCGGACAACAGTTTGACGGCGTCGGCAACACTTGCCGGCCGGTGATAGCTGAATGCGCCGGGGATCATCGTCTCCTCCCAATCGTCCTTGCGCGCGGTGGCGCGGACGTTGGGCGGGACCGTCTCCCTGGGCGGAGCGAGCCGCAATGGTTGGGGCACAAAGAGTGGATTTTCGCACGAAATGCGGACTGGAACGCACGAATTGCGTCAGCTTGCGCGACCCTCTTCACCCTGCACGCAACAACGGGGAGAGGGAGTGAGACAGCGCTACGCGTTTCGCCGCGTCGCCAGCCCCAACCTCGCCTTCACCTCGGCGATCTTGGCGCGGCTCACCGGCACGCGGTGCGGGGACGGGCCGTCGAGCTCAAGCACGGCACCATCGCCCTCCCTGCGGACGAGGGCGACGTGGGGGATGCAGACGATGTGGCTGCGGTGCACCCTGAGAAACAGGCTCGGATCGAGCTGCGCCTCGGCCTCCGAGATCGACCACGGGCACATCCGCTCGCGGGTGCCATCATGCACCCGCGTATAGTGTGCGTCGGCGCGGACACTGCGGACATCGGCGGTATCGATGAAATGCGTGCCGTCGGCGCCTTCGACGGGCAGCCGCGGGACGGGTGCCGCGCGCGGCGGCTGGCCGAGGCCACCGAGCGGCGCCGACACCGGCCGCAGTGGCGCGGCAACAGAAGCCGGCTCGGCCGCGAACGCGACTGCCGGCGCAACGGGATCGCCGGCCATCGCCGGCACCAGGGTCTGCCGGCGCGGATCCGGCACCAGCGAAAGCAGGAAGCCGGCCGCGATCACGAAGCACAGCACGGCCACCACGATGGAGAGAATTTGTTGCGATGCCGCAAGGCTGCCGCCGAGATGCTGATGCGCTTCACCGGTGAGCGGCATGAAATGCATGCCGTGCATCGCGGTGTAATGCATCCCGGACACCGCGACGCCGAAGGCGATCGCGCTCACGATCAGGCGAAAGCCCTCCTGCTGCGCGAGGAAGGCGCGCAAGCCGCCATAGGCGGTGCCGATCGCAACCACGACCGAGAGCAGCACGATTGGTTCGTCATGCGCGATGGTGAACGGCCCGGAAAGCCCATGGATGCCGACATAATGCATGCTGCTGATGCCGACGCCGAGCAGCACGGCCGAGGACACCACCCGCTTCAGCGATGGCTCGCCGATCGACACGAAGAACAGCGAGATGCCGACCACCAGCGCGCAGATCAGGAACGAGATGATGGTGGGCAGCACGAGATAGACGGTGTCCGGCGGCAGCGGCGCTGCCAGCATGCCGACGAAGTGCATGGTCCAGATGCCGACGGCCAGAAATGTCGCCGCACCCGCGAGCAGCACGCGGTTGCTGACGCCCGGGGTGTTGCGGATGCGCGCCGCAAGCGCAAAGCCGGTATAGCCGCCCAGGCTCGCGATCGCTACCGAGAGCGCGACCAGATAGGGATCGTGTCCTTCGAACATGATCTTGCCGGCCGGTCCGTCTCCACGGACCGCCTCCTCCCGCCGCCGAGTTTATCAACGCGGCGGCGGGAATGACAATCGGCGGCCCGTGAGACGAAGGTTATACGATCCCCGCCGCGACCTGGCCGCGCAGCCGCTCCAGACCGTGCAGCGTGTTGGCGCAGGCCTCGGCAACCTCCACTCCCTTGATCGCAAAGTGCTTGCGGAAAAAGTCGTAGTGCACCTCGGTCTCGTGGAATTGTTGCGGCGTCAGCACCGCGGAGAACACCGGCACCTCCGTGCGCAGCTGCACGTCCATCAACGCCTTGATCACGGTGTCGGCGACGAACTCGTGGCGGTAGATGCCGCCATCGACGACGAGGCCGGCCGCGACGATCGCGGTGTAGCGCCGCGTCTTGGCGAGGATCTGCGCGTGCAGCGGGATCTCGAACGAGCCCGGCACCTGAAACACGTCGACATGGGTGAGATGCCGCGCCTCGGCCTCCTTCAGGAAAGCAAAGCGCGCCTCCTGCACGACATCGTGATGCCAGCAGGCCTCGACGAAGGCGACCCGCTGCGGCTTTGCGAAGCGGGGATGCTCGTGCGTCGGCGGCTCGGGTGGAACCGGTGGAGGCTGGGTTTCTTGGGAGGGTTGAAGCTGGGATGCTTCGACTTGCGGGTCTTGCAACATCTGATTCATGGCTTTCCTTCTTAAGGACCAGAATCAGGGCATACGGAACGACAAGCGGCCGCATCCTCGCGATGCGGACCGCCACCGACCGTTCTCTTTCATCCGGACTTTAACCGTCGGCTTCGGAGTTGCACCGAATCTGCTGACCCTTCCCCTTTGCGGAGGAAGGCGCTCGCGGGCTTGGGCCTTTCGGCCCTTACCGCCGGTGGGGACTTTCACCCCGCCCTGAGAACATCGGCCGTTCGGAATGAACGACCTGAATGAAATATGACGCCGGCGGGCGGCTGCGGCAAGCGCGTTCCCTATGGGGAAAAGGCATAGTCCCATGCCGCCGGGGCGGTCCGGCATCCCATGAAACGGAATTTTGGGACCGCATTAACGATTGCCGCGCCAGTGGCTCCATCCGATTCCGATTTGTTCTCAAATTAATAATTGTGACCGAGATGAGCTGTGGACGAGCCTGTTGGACCTTGTGGACGGACTCGCGACGGAGTTGCGCAGATTCCGCAAATCACATCAGTTGATCCCCGACAGGCCCGCGCGATCCGAGGGGATCGCCGTTAGCGACGTTAAGGGAGCGCGCGCCGGACCAACCGCGTGCGTATCAAGATAACAATAAGGCAAGAGGTCGAGACGGCATGTCCCTGCTCGAAAGTAATATCGATTCCCGCAGCCACCCGCTCTCGGTGGTGGAGGACATCGCCGCAAGCAACAACTGGGCGTTCGAACGTTCCGGCGACGACGAGATCACCATCGTCTCGAAGGGACAGTGGACCGACTATCAGCTCTCCTTCACCTGGATGGGCGAGATCGAGGCGCTGCATCTGGCCTGCGCGTTCGACATGAAGATTCCGGTTGCGCGCCGCTCCGAGGTGCAGCGGCTGGTCGCCGCCATCAACGAGCAATTGTGGGTCGGACACTTCGATCTGTGGACCCACACCGGCATGATCATGCACCGCCAGGCGCTGATGTTGCCGGGCGGGCTGACCGCATCGACCGCGCAATGCGAGGCCATGCTCGCCGGCGCCATCCACGGCTGCGAGCGTTATTTCCCTGCGTTCCAGTTCGTGGTGTGGGCGGGCAAATCGACCACGGAGGCGATGGACGCCGCGATGTTCGACACGGCGGGCGAGGCGTAACTTCCTCTCCGATGCGGTGAGGGAGCCGCGGCTCCCTCCTCATCGTCGTCCCGGACAAGCGAAGCGCGGATCCGGGACCCATACCGCGTGATTTCGCTCGTGGCACGCCGCTTGTTGCCGACACCTCCATCCACTAGAACCTCTTGTGGTTACGCGACGAGCGCAGGCGCTCGCGCGGGGGTCCTGGCTTTCGCCAGGACGACATCGAGTGGGTAGCGGGCAGCGATGGCGAATGACAGCACCTTGAAGGACATCACCGGCACCATTCTCCTCGCCGGCGCGGGCAAGATGGGCGGCGCGATGCTGACCGGCTGGCTGGCGCAAGGCCTCGATCCTGGCCACGTCGCGGTGATCGAGCCGCACCTGTCGCCGGAGATCAGCGCGCTTGCCGCGAAAGGCGTCGCGCTCAATCCGGATGCGAAGGCCGCCGGCAGCGTCGAGACGCTCGTCGTCGCCGTGAAGCCGCAATCCTTCCGCGAGGCCGGCGCGAAGCTGAGGCCATATGTTTCTTTGGGCACCTCGGTGGTCTCGATCATGGCGGGAACCACGATTGCCTCGCTGCAAGAGGTCTGCGGCGGTGCCGTCGTGCGCGCGATGCCGAACACGCCGGCCGCGATCGGCCGCGGCATCACGGTCGCCGTGGCCGCGAACAATGTCAGCGACAAGCAGCGTGCGGTGGCCGACGCGCTGCTCCGTGCCACCGGGTCGGTCGAATGGGTCGAGGACGAAGGCTTGATGGACGCGGTCACGGCCGTCTCCGGCTCCGGCCCTGCTTACGTCTTCCTGCTCGCCGAAGAGCTCGCGCGCGCCGGCGTGGAGGCAGGCCTGCCGGAAGCGCTCGCAACCAAACTCGCGCGCGAGACCGTCGCAGGCGCGGGCGAGCTGTTGCACCGCTCGGAGCTTGCCTCGAGCACGCTACGTCAGAACGTCACCTCGCCCGGCGGCACCACCGCCGCGGCACTCGAAGTGCTGATGGGCGCGCCCGGCCTGCGCGAGCTGATGATCCGCGCGATAGCCGCGGCGACGAAGCGATCGAAGGAACTGGCGAAATAGCCTGTCCCTCATGGTGAGGAGGCGCGAAGCGCCGTCTCGAACCATGAAGGCCCCGGTCATGCCCGCGGCCATCCTTCGAGACGCTTGCTCCGCAAGCTCCTCAGGATAAGGTCAGAGCAAGCGGATCCAAAAGCCTGCACCTACCCGCCCAACCGCTTGTTGAACGTCTCGACATTGACGAGGCCGCGGGCGTGGCGGCCTTCGCCGAGCTTGCGCGCACCCTCGAACGCCTGGACCTCGAAGCGGATCACCCGGCGCTCGACCGTGATCACCTTCGCGGTGGTCCGCACCGTCGCGCCGACGAGGCTAGCCGCGAGATGACGGATGTCGACCTCCGTGCCGACTGTGACCCAGCCCGGCTGAAGCGCGTCGCGGATGGCATCGCCCGCGGTCATCTCCATCTCCAGGATCATCATTGGCGTCGCATAGACCATCGGCATGCCGGGCACGAAATGCCCGACCGTGCGCTCCGCGGGCACCACCAGCGTGCGCTCCGCGCTCATGCCGATCTTGATGAAGTCGCGTGCGTCCATGGATCAACCTGCTTCGCTGTCGTCCCGGACAAGCGAAGCGCAGATCCGGGACCCATAATCACAGGATCGAGTCTTGCGAAGGCTGGCAATTCACAGCTTGCGCCCACAACCACTCTCGGTGGTTATGGGTCCTGGCTTTCGCCGGGACGACGGTTGTGATTGCTGCTACGGCTGCGACTATTTCTTCGCCGCGGCCGCGCGCTCCACGAAGGTCTTGCCGCCCTTCATCTTGTGGCGAAGCGGCGCCTCGTTGATCTGGATGACGACAGCTTCCGCATCGACGCCGAGATTCTTCACCAGCGCCTGCGTGATGTCGCGCATCATGCCGGCCTTTTGTTCGTCGGTGCGGCCTTCGGCCATGCTGACGGTGATCTCAGGCATCGTCTTCTCCCTGCAGCTTTCGCTATGACCGGGCACATCCCGGTCATTCATGGTCGTGCGCATCAAACAGGACGCAGATGCCCGGGACAAGCCCGGGCATGACGGCTATCGCGAATAGCTAACCCCAGCTCACGTCATGGCGCGCCAGCACCTCGCGCACCTTCGCGGCGAGGTCAGCCTCGCTGCACGAGAACTGCGCCGGGCGCGTTTCGCGCCATTCCTGGTTGGAGGCGATCGCGGCCGCGGCCTTGGCGCCTTCGATCAGATCCTTGATTTGCACCTCGCCACGCGCCTTCTCATCCGAGCCCTGGATGATCACGCAAGGCGAATTGCGACGGTCGGCATATTTGAGCTGGTTGCCCATGTTCTTCGGATTGCCGAGATAGAGCTCGGCGCGGATGTCCGCGGTGCGCAAGGCGCTGACCATTTTCTGATAGTCGGCGACGCGGTCGCGATCGAACACGGTGACGACGACGGGGCCGAATTCGGGCCGCGTGTCGAGCTTGCCGAGCAGCGCCAGCGCGGCCTGAAGCCGCGACACGCCGATCGAAAAACCTGTCGCCGGCACCGGCTCGCCACGAAAGCGCGAGACGAGACCGTCATAGCGTCCGCCGCCACCGACCGAGCCGAAGCGAACCGGGCGGCCCTTCTCGTCCTTGGTGTCGAGCAGGAGTTCGACCTCGTAGACGGGGCCAGTGTAGTATTCGAGGCCGCGCACGACGGAGGGATCGATCTTGATGCGATCTTCGCCGTAGCCGGCCGCTGCGACGAGCTTGCCGATCTGGTCGAGTTCGTCGCGTCCCTGCTGCCCGATGGCACTGGCCGCCAGTCGCGAATCAAGCGGCGCGTTATTCTGCTCGATTGCGGAGATGACGAGCGCGATGTCGTCCTCTTTCAGTCCTGCGCCCTTGGTGAAGTCGCCGGACTCATCCTTGCGCCCCTCGCCGAGGAGTTGTCGCACACCAGCAAGACCAAGCCTGTCGAGCTTGTCGATCGCGCGCATGACCGTGAGCCACTGGACGTCGTCGGCGATGCCGAGAGCATCGCGCACACCATCGAGAACTTTCCGGTTGTTCACCTTCACGACGTAGGAGCCGCGCGCAATGCCGAGCGCTTCCATCGTGTCCGCGGCCATCATGCAGATCTCGGCGTCCGCCGCTGGCGTCGCCGAGCCGACCGTGTCGGCGTCGAACTGCATGAACTGGCGGAAGCGGCCAGGGCCGGGCTTCTCGTTGCGGAAGACGTAGCCGGCGCGGTAGCTGCGATAGGGTTTTGGCAGCGTGTCGAAATTCTCGGCGACGTAACGCGCGAGCGGTGCGGTCAGGTCGTAGCGCAGGGAGATCCACTGCTCGTCGTCGTCCTGGAACGAGAACACGCCCTCGTTCGGGCGGTCCTGGTCGGGCAGGAATTTTCCGAGCGCGTCGGTATATTCCATCGCCGGCGTCTCCACCGGCTCGAAGCCATAGAGCTCGTAGACCGCGCGGATCTTCTCGACCATCTGGCGCGTGGCCTTGATCGCGGCGGGATCGCGATCCTCCAGCCCGCGCGGCAGGCGCGCCTTCAGTTTCTGGGGTTTTTTGGATTTTTCGGCCATGCGCGGCGTTTACCAGCCGACGCGCGATGCGGCAACTGGCGTATCCGCCGAACTTGTCATGGCCGGGCTTGTGCCGGCCATCCACGCGCCGCCGCAATGCTGCACCTTAGACGTGAATGCCCGGGACAAGCCCGGGCATGACGGAGAATGCGGCTGGCGCAGAAACCCTTACGCCGCTTCCCGCTTGTCCTTGGGCTGCACCTCGGCCGCATAGTCCCGCATCAACTGCTCGGAGATTGCGCCGGGCGTAAACTTCCACTCCGCGATCTCGGAGACCGGTGTCACCTCGGCGGCGGTGCCGGTGATGAAGCATTCGGCAAAACCGTCGAGTTCCTCCGGCATGATCCGCCGCTCGATCACCTCGATGCCGCGTCGCCCAGCGAGATCGATGACGGTGGCGCGGGTGATGCCGGCGAGGAAGCAATCGGCGATCGGCGTGTGGAGCTTGCCGTCCTGGACGAAGAAGATGTTGGCGCCGGTGCATTCGGCGACGCGGCCTTCCCAATCCAGCATCATCGCGTCCGCATAGCCTTTGCGCTCGGCCTTGTGCCTGGAGATGGTGCAGATCATGTAGAGGCCGCTGGCCTTGGCGAGTGCCGGAATCGTGCGCGGATCGGGCCTTCGGTATTCGGCGAGATCGATGCGGATCCCCTTCAGCCTCGCGGCGGGATCAAAATAGCTCGGCCATTGCCAAGCGGCGATTGCGAGGTGAATGGTGTTGTTCGGTGCGGAGACGCCCATCATTTCCGAGCCGCGCCAGGCGATCGGACGGAGATAAGCATCCGGCAGATTGTTCGTGTCGATGACGAGCTGTTTGGCTGCGTCGATCTCCGCGACCGAGAACGGGATCTCGAAATCGAGGATGTTGGCCGACGCCTTCAGCCGCTCGGAATGAGCGGTGCTCCTGAACACCCTGCCGCCATAGGCGCGCTCGCCCTCGAACACGCAGCTCGCATAATGCAGGCCATGTGTCAGCAGATGGACGCTGGCATCCTTCCACGGCACCAGCCTGCCGTCGTACCAGATGACGCCGTCGATCTCATCGAATGAAACTCCCATGATTTTCTCCCGCTTGTGTTGAATTCATCGCACACGCGCCCGTGCACGCGTCCCGGCAGGACGCGTGCTGGCCGTGCTCAATCAGGGAGACGTCAGGGAAGCGGCGGCCTGAGACCGCCGCAGGTCAAAACACCTTGCGGATCCAGTCGTGCGGGTCGTTGGTGCGGCCGTACTGGATGTCGACCAGCTGCTTGCGCAGCCCCATGGCGACCGGGCCCGCGGCGCCGCCGCTGATGAGGAAGTCGCCGCTCGCCGAGCACACCTTGCCGATCGGCGAGATGACGGCCGCCGTGCCGCAGGCGAAAGCCTCCTTCAGCTTGCCGCTCGCAGCATCCTTGCGCCACTGGTCGATCGCGTAGGGCTCCTCGCGCACCGTCTTTCCGGCGTCCCTGGCGAGCGCGATGATGGAGTCGCGCGTAATGCCCGGCAAGATGGTGCCGAGCGGCGGGGTGACCAGCGACCCGTCATCGAACACGAAGAAGATGTTCATGCCGCCGAGCTCCTCGACATAGCGTCGCTCGACCGCATCGAGGAACACGACCTGGTCGCAGCCATGCTCGATGGCCTCGGCCTGGGCACGCAGGCTCGCGGCGTAATTGCCGCCGCACTTGACAGCGCCAGTGCCGCCGACCGCAGCGCGCGTGTAGTTCTCCGACACCCAGATCGAGACGGGCGCAGGGCCGCCCTTGAAATAGGAGCCGACCGGCGAGGCGATGACGGCAAAGATGTATTCCGCCGACGGCTTCACGCCGAGAAAGATCTCGTTGGCGATCATGAAGGGCCGCAAGTAAAGACTGCCCTCGCCGCCCGGCATCCAGGCGCGGTCGATCCGCACGAGCTGCTCCACCGCCTCGATGAAGACGTCCTCAGGCAGCGGTGCCATCGCCATGCGCTCGGCGGAACTCTTGAAGCGCCGTGCATTGGCGTCGGGACGGAACAGGTTCACGCCGCCGTCGTCGCGCTTGTAGGCCTTCAGGCCCTCGAATATCTCCTGGGCGTAGTGCAGCACGGCACCGGCCGGATCGAGCTGGAAATTGGTGCGGGCTTCGACATGTGCGTCATGCCAACCGCCCTTGGCCTGGCTGTAGCGGACCACAGCCATGTGGTCGGTGAAGACCCGGCCGAAGCCAGGGTTTTCAAGCTTTGCCGTGCGCTCCTTCTCGGAGGTCGGATTGGTGGCAGGCTGGATTTCGAATTTCAGACTCATTTTTCCCTTGCCTCCCGCTGTCGCAATCGGCGCGCGGAAGCGCGCCGGCCTGCCTCTTTCGGGCTCGATAACTTAACCAGGTCTGGCTCCGACCGTGACCAGCCTTGTTACGGCCGGTTTCCCGTGGCCAGCATGTCGCGACAGGACATGCTTTTGCGGAGGGCGGAAGTCCAGTATGTTTTGCCGATATGCTCGACAATCGCACGGTAGATCTGGTCCGGCCGGCGCTGCCTGTCCTGCACTTCCCCGGCCGCTTTGGACAACCATCATCCCGAACGAACCGATCTAAAATTTCGTCCGGGTCGATCGTTTTGTAACATTGAACCCAAGATACGTCAATATGCCTGACATAAATTTCGTGAGTCCCTCCCCCGATGCCGCCGAGACCAAGCCGGCGACAAGCGATGTGGGCAATTTGCGCTGGGATATCATCGAGCTGCTGTTCTTCGCCTATCGTGATTTCGTCGGCGATCCCGACCAGGAGCTGGAGGCGTTCGGCTTCGGCCGGGCCCATCACCGCGTCATGCATTTCGTCTACCGCTATCCCGGCCTCAAGGTCGCCGACCTCCTGGACGTCCTGCGTATCACCAAGCAGTCGCTCGGGCGTGTGCTCAAGCAGTTGCTCGATGAGGGCTATATCGTGCAGAAGACCGGCGATAACGACCGCCGCCAGCGACTGCTCTATGCGACACCAAAGGGCGAGGCGCTGGTGCAGAAGCTCGCCGGGCTGCAGACCACGCGAATCAACCGGGCACTCACCCAGATCGGCCCGCAGGATGCCGAAACCGTGAAAAGCTTCCTGCGCGCCATGATCGACCGCGAGGATCCCGACAAGGTGCTCGAGACGATCTTCGCCACCGTCAACCAAGCCACAAAGGAGTGACCGTGCCGCTCGCAGCCACGCTCGCCCGTCCGCCGGTGGAGCCCGCCGACGACGCCCCGCATATCCTCCTCGTCGACGACGACCGCCGCATCCGCGACCTACTGTCGCGCTTTCTCGCCGCCGAAGGCTATCGCGTCTCCACCGCCGCCAGCGCCAGCGATGCCCGCGCCAAGCTCATGGGCCTGCATTTCGATCTGTTGATCCTCGACGTCATGATGCCCGGCGAGACCGGCTTCGACCTTGCCCGCTTCATTCGGACGTCCTCCTCGGTGCCGATCGTGATGCTGACGGCGCGTCACGAGGCGGAAGCCCGTATCGAGGGCTTGCAGATCGGCGCCGACGACTATGTGGCGAAGCCGTTCGAGCCGCGCGAGCTTGCGCTGCGTATCAACAACATTCTCAAGCGTACCGCCCCGCCGCAGGTCACCACGATCGAGAAGATCGCGTTCGGTCCTTACGTCTTCCATCTCGATCGCGGCGAATTGCGCCAGGGTGAGGAGGTCATCCACCTGACCGACCGCGAACGCGAGATGCTGCGCATCCTCGCCGACAGCCAGGGCGAGACGGTGCCGCGCGCCGCGCTGACCGGCAACGGCAGCGTCAACGAGCGCGCCGTCGACGTGCAGATCAACCGCCTGCGCCGCAAGATCGAGCGCGATCCCGCCAATCCCCTGTTTCTCCAGGCGGTGCGCGGCATCGGCTACCGGCTGGTGGCCTCGCCGTAGAGAGCGGATGAAGCGGACGCGATGAGTACGATCGATACCGGCCTGACGCTGCTGAGGAGCGCCGCAGACCGCGTGTCCGCCGCCAATGGCTGGATGGGCAACGCGTTCAAGAGCTGGATGCCGACCGGCCTCTATGCCCGCGCGCTCCTGATCATGATCGTGCCGATGGTGGTGCTGCAATCGGTCGTCGCCTTCGTGTTCATGGAGCGGCACTGGAACACAGTGACGCGGCGCCTGTCGGCTGCGGTGGTGCAGGACATCGCCGCGCTGATCGACGTCTACAAGGGCTATCCGCAGGACAAGGACCGCGACCAGATCAAGCGCATCGCGCAGCAGCGCCTTGGCCTGGTGGTCGACTTCCTGCCCGCCGGCGACATGCCGCAGCCCGGACCGAAGCCGTTCTTCTCGCTGCTCGACCAGACGCTCTCGGTGCAGCTTGGCCGGCAGATCGGACGCCCATTCTGGATCGACACCGTCGGTCGCTCCAACGTCGTTGAGATCCGCATCCAGCTCGATGACGCCATCATGCGCGTGTTCGCACAGCGCAGCGCGGCCTATGCCTCCAACTCTGAGATCTTCCTGTTCTGGATGGTCGGCACTTCCTCGATCCTGCTGATCGTCGCAGTCTTGTTCCTGCGCAACCAGATCAAGCCGATCCTGAAGCTCGCGGACGCCGCGGAAAGCTTCGGCAAAGGCCGCGATGCACCCAACTTCCGCCCGCGTGGCGCGCGCGAAGTCCGCCGCGCCGCGATGGCGTTTCTAGAAATGAAATCGCGCGTCGAGCGCTCGATCGAGCAGCGCACCGCGATGCTCGCCGGCGTCAGCCACGATCTGCGCACCATCCTGACCCGCTTCAAGCTCGAGCTGGCGCTGATCGGCGACAATCCCGAGATCGAGGGCATGCGCAAGGACGTCGACGAGATGTCGATGATGCTCGAGGACTACCTCGCCTTCGCGCGCGGCGATTCCGGCGAGCAGTCGCAGCCGACCGACATGGCCCAGGCGCTCGAGGAGCTGCGCAGCGACGCCGAGCGCCACGGCCACACTGCGACAGTCGCGTTCAACGGCCTGCCCGTGGTGACGGTGAAGCCGGCCTCGTTCAAGCGCTGCCTCGCCAACCTCGTCACCAACGCGGCACGCTACGGCAAGACGATCGCCATCACCGGCCAGCGCGATCACCGCTATCTTACCGTCACCATCGACGACGACGGGCCCGGCATCCCCACGCATTTGCGCGAAGAAGTGTTCAAGCCGTTCTTGCGGCTGGACAACGCCCGCAACCAGGACGAAGGCGGCACGGGCCTGGGCCTTGCGATCGCACGCGACATCGCTCGCTCGCATGGCGGCGACATCACGCTCGGCGACAGCCCGATGGGCGGATTGCGGGCGAGCGTGCGGATCCCGGTATAGCGCTGAAGCGGCCCGGATGGAGCGAAGCGCAATCCGGGATTCTGGCGCGGCGGATGGGAAGGCCCCGGATTTCGCTTCGCTGCATCCGGGCTTCGAACCTACTTCGGCAGCAGATCCTTCAGCTTCGCGGCGTCCTTGACGTTCATCTTGAAGCCGCCGGGCATCACGATGTCGCCGGGCTTCTGGTCCGCCTTGCACGGGCCGAGCCATTTGGCCTCGATCGTCGTGGTCGCATCGCGCCCCGCAGCGCCGGCAACGCCGCCCTGGATGTGCGCGGTGCTCTTCACGGTGTAGGCGGCGTTGAAGTCGCCGGTGATCTCGGCATGGGAGGTCGTGGTGGTGCCGGCGACGTTGCAGACGGAATCGCTGACATAGCCGGTTGCCGTCTTCTGGATGTCCTGCTTGGTGCAGATCTGCTTGGCCATCGGGGAGACGTTGTTGCTCATCTCCTTGTCGACAGTCTCGTCGGTGCAATGCTGCATGGTCATTTCCGGCATTGGCCCGCCGGACCGGAGCATCTTCATCTCCCAGAGGCCGGCCTTGCGCACCGGCAGATCCACCGCATGCGCAACCGTCGTCGCCGACATCGCGAGCGCGACGAGGCTAGCGCAGAAAACAACAGGCCGTCGCGTCATGCGCCCAACTCCCGGTCACAGCTTGCGGTCTGAAGGATCAGTACAGCGTACGCAGCGGCTGCTCGGCCGCGCCATACGGAACCCAGCGGCAGGAGAAGGAGATGTAGCCGCCCTCATAAGCCTGCACGGCGAGGAATTTCACCACCTTGCCATAGCGCGCGCAGTGATCGACCGCGACCTGACGTGCGTCCACATGGGTCGCCATCGAATAGGCGATGATGCCGCCGGTGTCGTTGCCCTTGAAGGGGGGTACCGGCAGGATGTCGGCGCGCGCGAACCCGCTTGCCAGCATTCCAACGGTGAGAAAGCCCGCGGCCGCAATGATTCGCATTCCCGTCACTCCTTTTGGCTTGCGCCAGTTTACGGCGCCGCGGACGCGCTGAAAAGAACGGAAGGCCTGCCAGGTGCGACGTTGCGTGCAACTCGCTGGCGAGTGTTGCCGCGCTGCACTTGACCTCTCCCCACCTTCGCGGCACGGTCCGATGCTTGCAGCCATATCTCCTGGATTGCCCATGCGCGACCTCGTCACCTCTCTGAAATCGTTCCGCTTTGCAGCGGTATTCGGCCTCATTCTGGGGGCGGTGTCGCTGACCGAGGCCAAGGCCGCCAATCCGCTGGAGCTGAACTTCTGGCTGGAGGGGCCGCGCTATGACGGCCGGGTCGCCGACTGCGACAAGGCGCTGCCGACGATCGCCACGCAGTTCTGGGAAAAAGAAAGCTCGTTCTGGAATTCGTCGTTGAAGATCACGGGCTTCGCCGGGATCCACGAGACCGCCTTCCGGCCTTGGCAGTCCGACAACCTTCCACGCCGCTATTGCACGGGAGATGCCATGCTCAGCGACGGCAAGGTGCGCAAGGTGCATTTCTCGATTCTCGAGGACGGCGGCTTTGCCGGCTTCGGCCAAGGCGTCGAATGGTGCGTGGTCGGCCTCGACCGCAATTGGGCGTACAATCCCTCCTGCCGTGCGGCAAAACCCTGATTCGGGTGAAGCGTCGCGCCAAAGCGGGCGGCGTTCAATTTTGTTCTTGAAATGTTCTCGTTGCCTGCTAGGCTCTCTTGCACAGTCTAGTTGAAGGGCGTCGCCATGTTTTATTCCAGATTGCATTCCCTGTCCCGTTTCCTGATCTCCCTCGTACTCACGGCCGGCCTCGTTACGCTCGCAGGCAGCGCAATGGCGCAGGACAAGCGCCAGAACGCGCCCGGCGAATTCGATTTCTACGTGCTGTCGCTGTCCTGGTCGCCGTCGTTCTGCGAGGAAGCGGCCGAGCGCGGTGGCCGCTCCCAGATCCAGTGCGGCGGGCGGCCCTACGCCTTCGTTGTGCACGGGCTGTGGCCGCAATATGAAAATGGCTTTCCGGAATACTGTCAGCGCCCGGCGCCCCGCCTGAACCGCAGCATCGTCTCCTCCATGCTCGACCTGATGCCGGCGCCAGGGCTGATCTTCAACGAATGGGACAAGCACGGCACCTGCTCGGGCCTGTCGGACCGCAACTACTTCGAGACCGTCCGGAAAGCGCGCGCCGTCATCAAGATTCCGGCCGAGTATCTCGATCTGTCGCAGGCCAAGACCGTGGCGCCCACCGACGTCGAGGAGGCCTTCATCAAGGCCAATCCCGGGCTGAGCAGCTCGTCCGTTTCGGTGACGTGCAACCGGACACGGTTGTCAGAGGTGCGCATCTGCCTCAACAAGGACCTGCAATTTCGCTCCTGCGAAGAGCTCGACCGCCGCGCCTGCCGCCGCGACCAGGTGACGATGCCGCCGATCCGCGGCGGCTGAAGTCGCAGGTCTGCATCCTCGTTTTGCGGAATCAGGCGAGGCACCTTCCCGCAGCGACGGCAGTTACTTTCACCGCCCGATGTCGTAACTGTCCGATATGAACTATCGCCACGCCTTCCACGCCGGCAGCTTTGCCGATGTCATCAAGCACATCGTGCTCGCGCGCATCCTGACTTACCTTCAGGACAAGCCGGCCGCGTTCCGCGTCATCGACACCCATGCCGGCGCCGGCCTCTACGATCTCAAAAGCGACGAGGCGCAGCGCGGCGGCGAGTGGCTGACCGGCATCGCCCGCGTCATGCAGGCACGCCTGTCCAACGAGGTTGCTGCACTCACAAAGCCCTATCTCGACATCGTCCGCGCCTTCAATCCGCGCGGCGAACTGAAGGCCTATCCTGGATCACCGCTGATCGCGCGTGGCCTTTTGCGGCCGCAGGATCGCCTCGTCGCCTGCGAGCTCGAGCCGAAGGCGCGCAAGGCGCTGATCGATGTGCTGCGCCGCGACACGCAGGCGCGCGTGGTCGATCTCGACGGCTGGGTCGCGCTGCCGGCTTTCGTACCGCCGAAGGAGCGACGCGGTCTGGTGCTGATCGACCCTCCCTTTGAGGCCAAGGACGAGTTCGAGCGGCTCGGAGAGGCCTTCTCGGAAGCGTTCGCCAAGTGGCCGACCGGCATCTATGTGATCTGGTATCCCGCCAAATCCAGGCGCGCCACCGACGCGCTCGCACAAGCGGTGGCGCAGGCCGCAGTCGCAGCCAAACCTCAAGGAAAATGCCTGCGGCTCGAATTCAGCGTCGCACCGCAAAGTACCGATGCACCACTCGCCACGACGGGGCTTTTGATCGTCAACCCACCCTTTACGCTGCAGGGCGAGCTCAAGACCATCCTGCCGGAGCTCGAAAAGCCGCTCGGCCAGGGCGGCGCGGCCCGTTTCCGCCTGGAGGTGCCGAAGCCCTAAAGTAGTACACCTATTGGGAAAACTATGCATGAACGGTAGTCAATCTGCAAAGAACCGTATTATGCTGTGCCCCGTGACTGGCTTTACGTTCCGCTTCCGCGAATGGTTGCGGCGGAGTGAAGGCCTAAGAAGGATCCAGGCGGACTCATTAAGCCCGCTCAAGGGTGGCCAGCTCCCGGGCGCGTAGGTCCGGTCATGCCGAGATGCGTGTCTGCATCGCGGCGGAGGAGCAATGCGGGGGAGGAGTCCCGATGGCCATGACGGGCACAGTTAAGTTTTTCAACGGCGAGCGCGGTTACGGCTTCATCAAGCCGGACGATGGCGGTCGCGACGTCTTCGTTCACATCACGGCGGTGGAGCGGGCGGGACTGAAAGACCTCACCGAAGGACAGCGTATCACTTTCGAAGTCGAGCCTGACAAGAAGGGCAAGGGACCCAAGGCGGTCAACCTGGTGATCCTTTCTTAGGCGAAGCCTGGCGCAAAAAAATCCCAGCCGCGAGGCCGGGAGTTTTAGGTCCGGTATTTTCTTCTTCAGCTATCAGAAGTGATAGTTCACGCCCGCGCGCACCACGCTGGCGCTATAGCCGTTCGACACGCCGGTGATCGCGAACTGGCTCGAGGACAGATCGAGGAAGAGATATTCGATCTTGGCGCTCCAGTTCTGCGCGATGCCGAACTCGGCGCCGACACCTGCGGTCCAGCCCACCGTGGTATGCGATTCCGTCCAGCCAAAAGTTTCCGCGCGCAACTCGCCGAAGGCAAGACCGGCGGTGCCGTAAAAAAGGATGTTGTTGAAGGCGTAGCCGGCGCGACCGCGTACGGTGCCGAACCAGGGATTGGAGAACTTCCATGGCGCGAACGTATCGTCGGCACCGGTCGCCTGGATATCACCTTCCACGCCGAACACCCACGGGCCGTTCTGAAAATTGTAGCCGGCCTGGATGCCGCCGACGAAGCCGGCCGGCTTCGCGGGATTGTTGCTCACCGAGCCCCATTCATAGCCGAGATTGGCGCCGAGATAGGGACCAGCCCAGCTATAGGCATTGAGCGGCTGGTTGACGGTATAGGGTGCACGCTGCCCGTAATTGAGATCGGCGGCCTCTGCCGAAGCGCTCCAGCCCGCGGCAACCAGAGCCGCAGCGCCCATAACGAGCCTCTTCATCACACTCTCCAACGCAACTGCCGCAAGGCCATCGCGGTCGGCCAGCGCCGCTGCGCAAGGCAAGACCGCATGGTTACGGAACCACGAACTTTTCGCGTAGGATTTATCGAGAGTTTTAAGTTAAAGGGTTGTTAAGCGCGGTTACCGCCCGCTTAGCAGTCTTAAGGAAGCGTTACCGGGAACACCGCTCGCGGTCCGCTTCGGCCAGGCCCGGTGAAACTTCAAATCGGCTCTCCCAGCGCCTAAATTCGCATCATGGATCACGATTCCTCCGACACCCCGGACACTGCACGCGCGCGCAAGGTGCGGCGCAGCGCAGCGCCGGACGACGTCCCGCCGCAGGAGCAGGCCGCGCCCGACGTCGATCCCGCGACGACCGGCGGCGACGACGAGGATGAGGCGCGGCTGCCGGACATCCTGGAAGAGACCGGCGCGGTCGGCGAAGGACCGCTTGCGACCGGACATGATGCGATCGAGCGCGCGGTGCGTCTCGCCCCCACCTCGGCGGGCGTCTATCGCATGCTCAATGCGAACAACGACGTGCTCTATGTCGGCAAGGCCAAGAACGTCAAAAAGCGCCTGTCCAACTACGCGCGCATCGGTGCGCCGCAGCCGGCGCGCATTTTGCGCATGATCGCGGCGACGGTCTCGGTCGAGATCGTCTCGACCACGACCGAAACCGAGGCGCTGCTGCTCGAGGCCAACCTCATCAAGCAGCTCCGGCCGCGCTTCAACGTGCAATTGCGCGACGACAAGTCGTTTCCCTATATCCTGATCACCGGCGATCATTGGGCGCCGCAGATCCTCAAGCACCGCGGCGCACAGACCCGGCCCGGGCGCTATTTCGGCCCGTTCGCCTCGGCCGGCGCCGTCAACCGCACCATCACCGCGCTGCAGCGCGCGTTCCTGATCCGCTCCTGCACCGATTCGTTTTTCGAAAGCCGCAGCCGGCCCTGCCTGTTGCACCAGATCCGCCGCTGCGCCGGCCCCTGCACCCGCGAGATCGACTTCCCGGGCTATGCGACGCTGGTGCGGGAAGCGACGGACTTCCTCTCCGGCAAGAGCCACGCGGTGAAGCAGGAGCTTGCGGGCGAGATGGAGAAGGCCTCGGGCGAGCTCGAATTCGAGCGTGCCGCACTCTATCGCGACCGTCTCGCCGCACTATCGGCGATCCAGTCGCAGCAGGGCATCAATCCGCGCACCGTGGAAGAAGCCGACGTGTTCGCGATCCACCAGGAGGGCGGTTTCTCCTGCGTCGAGGTGTTCTTCTTCCGCACCGGGCAGAACTGGGGCAACCGGGCCTATTTCCCGCGCGCGGAGAAGACGTTCACGCCGGAGGAGGTGCTGGGCTCGTTCCTCGCCCAGTTCTACGACGACAAGCCACCGCCGAAGGTCATCCTGCTCTCGCATGAGATCGAGGAAAGCGAGCTGCTTGCCAACGCGCTATCGATCAAGGCCGGCCACAAGGTCGAAGTCTCGATGCCGAAGCGCGGCGAGAAGAAGGAGCTCGTCACCCACGCGCTGACCAATGCGCGGGAAGCGCTGGGGCGGAAGCTCGCCGACACGGCGACGCAGGGCCGCCTGCTCGAGGCGATGGCCGCGACCCTTACCCTGCCCCATCCGCCCAAACGCATCGAGGTCTACGACAACAGCCATATCCAGGGCACCAATGCGGTCGGCGCCATGATCGTCGCGGGGCCCGACGGCTTCGTGAAGAACCAGTACCGCAAGTTCAATATCAAGTCGGAAGGGCTCACCCCCGGCGACGACTATGCGATGATGCGGGAAGTCCTGCAGCGCCGCTTCAAGCGGCTGCTCAGCCCGCCCGACGAAACCGCGAAGGTCAAGGACGACGACTTCCCGCAATGGCCCGACCTCGTGATCATCGACGGTGGCCGCGGCCAGCTCAACGCTGTCAGCGAGATCTTCGAGGGCCTCGGGCTCACCCAGGTATCACTGATGTCGGTTGCCAAGGGGCCGGACCGCGATGCCGGCCGCGAGACTCTGTTCATGCCGGACCGCGAGGCGATCAAGCTCGAGCCGCGCGATCCCGTGCTCTATTTCATTCAGAGGTTGCGGGACGAGGCCCACCGCTTCGTGATCGGCTCGCACCGCAAGCTGCGCAAGAAGGACATCCGCGAGGCGGGTCTGCAGGAGATCCCGGGCATCGGCCCGTCACGCAAACGTGCCTTGCTGCATCATTTCGGAACCCTGAAGGAGATCGAGCGGGCGTCGATCGCCGATCTCGGCAAGGTTCCGGGGGTGAGCGCGGAAAGCGCCCGCAAGATTTTCGAGTATTTCCATCCCCAGCCGGGGTGAACTAAAGGGGACCAGCAGTCATATGGTCGTCGTCTCTGCACCTCATTGAGGCAGGGACGGTTGACCTTGATGCGGCAGCGGTATTGGTAGAACGAATGAACATCGCCACGACACGGGGGGCCACCAAGAGCTCGATGTCCCTTCCGAACATCCTGACCTACGCCCGGATCGCCGCGATCCCGGTGGTGGTGGGCTGCATCTACGCCCAGTCGATCATGGACGGGCCGCTGTGGCTGCGCTGGGTAGCGGTTGCCATCTTCATCGCGGCAGGGGTGACAGATTACCTCGACGGCTATTACGCGCGGATCTGGAACCAGCAGTCAGCCTTCGGCCGGATGCTCGACCCGATCGCCGACAAGCTCCTGGTCGCCTCGTGCCTTCTGATGCTGGCGGCCGACGGCATCATCCATGGCTGGTCGCTGTGGGCCGCCATCGTGATCCTGTGCCGCGAGATCCTGGTGTCGGGCCTGCGCGAATATCTGGCGGCGCTGCGCGTCAGCGTGCCCGTAACCAAGCTCGCCAAATGGAAGACGACGGTTCAGCTCGTTGCGATCGGCTTCCTGCTTGCGGGCGAGGCCGGCGACCAGGTGGTGCCGGTGGTGACCCAGATCGGCCTGCTCCTGCTGTGGGCGTCGGCGCTGCTCACCATGTACACCGGTTACGATTATTTCCGTGCCGGTATTCATCACCTCATCAAGGAGGATGAGGGATGAAGGTGAAGTATTTCGCCTGGGTGCGCGAGCGCATCGGCAAGGCGGAGGAGACGATCGAGCCGCCGCCCAGCGTGCGCACGATCGAGGAGCTGATCGCCTGGCTCTCCGGCCGGAGCGAAGCCTATGCCTACGCGTTCGAGAAGCCGAAAGTGATTCGCGCCGCGATCGACCACGCCCACGTCAAGCCGAACGCTGTGATCGCCGGCGCCCGCGAGATCGCGTTCTTCCCGCCGATGACCGGCGGCTAGGTGGCGTCGTTGAGACAGCTCGCGCACGAACTCGGTTCACCTCTTCCTATCACCCGCGCCTTCGCGGCCTCTCCCCATGGGAGAGGTTTGACGCCTTCGACGCTGCAAGCATGACCGGCCCCGTCACCATCCGCATCCAGCAAGACGATTTCGACGTCGCGCGCGAGATCGCCGCGCTGACGAACGGTCGCACCGACATCGGTGCGGTCGTGAGCTTCTCCGGCATCTGTCGCGGTGACGAGGACAGCGCGAAGATTTCGGCGCTGACGCTGGAACATTATCCGGGCATGGCGGAAGAGGAGATCAAGCGCCACGTCGACGAGGCCATTGCGCGCTGGCCGCTCGACGGCGTCACCGTGATCCATCGCGTCGGCCGGATCACGCCCGGCGCAAACATCGTGCTGGTGGTGACTGCCTCGCAGCATCGCCAGGCGGCATTCCAGGCGGCCGAGTTTTTGATGGATTACCTGAAAACCAGCGCGCCGTTCTGGAAGAAGGAAGAAAGCGCAACCGGCACCGGCTGGGTCGAGGCCAATACCCGCGACGATCAGGCCGCCGCACGCTGGACCAAATCCTGATGGCAAAAGCATCCAAGAAGACCACGCGCGGCCGCGCCGCACCAAAGCTTGCGAAGGTCGGCGCCGGCGAGCTCCTGACGCTGCTCGATTTCGTCCGCTATGCGGTGAGCCGCTTCGTCGAAACCAAGCTCGCCTTCGCGCATGGCACGACGGATCCGGTGGCGGAAGCCGCTTTCCTGGTTTGCGAGGCACTGCACCTCAATCCCGAGCAGTTCGAGATCTTCGCCAATGCCCGCGTTACCGCGGCCGAGGGCAAGTCCATCCTTGCGTTGATCGACACGCGCGTCAGCACGCGCAAGCCGGCCGCCTATCTCGTCAACAAGATCTACATGCGCGGCCTGCCCTTCTACGTCGACGAGCGCGTGATCGTGCCGCGCTCCTTCATTGGGGAGCTCCTGGATTCGCATCTCGGCGGTGACGGCGAGGTCGGCTCGCTGATCGACGACCCGGTCGCTGTGGAGCGCGTGCTCGATCTCTGCACGGGCTCCGGCTGCCTTGCGATCCTCGCTGCGCAGCACTTCCCGAATGCGCAAGTCGATGCCGTCGACATCTCCAAAGGGGCGATCGAGGTTGCCGCGCGCAATGTCGCCGACTACGGTCTCGAAGACCGCGTCACACTCCATCGCGGCGACCTGTTCGCGCCGCTCGGCAACGCGCGCTACGACCTGATCATCTCCAACCCGCCTTACGTCGACGCAGAAGGGATGGCGTCACTGCCGCCGGAATGCCGCGCCGAGCCGAAGCTCGCCTTCGATGGCGGCGCCGACGGGCTCGACGTCGTGCGCCGCATCCTGCACGACGCACCTCGCTACCTCACGCCCGAGGGTGGATTGCTATGCGAGATCGGCCGCGGCCGCGAGCGGATCGATGAGGCGTTCCCCGAACTGCCGCTGCTCTGGCTCGACACCGAAGACTCCGAGGGCGAGGTGTTCTGGATCGCGGCCGCCGATCTCGGCTGACGCGAGCGGTTGCCGGAACAAGTCAAACGCCTCCACGTTCATCCACCAACAAAGCTATCAGCCGCGGCCGCTGGAGGATGTTTCGCATGCTTGCGCCATCGGGCGAATTGCTGCGCGCCGGAATGGCGCTCAAGCTCAACCACCTCAAGCGCGCCACCCGGTCGTATTTACGCGACCGAACCAGTCAGGCCACCGGCAAGGCGACGTCCTATGCGGTCGCCGCCGGCCTCTTCGCCGTCGCTGGCCTGTTCGTCATCGCCGCCTTCTTCGTCGGGCTGATGGCGCTGTTCCGCTGGGTCGAGCTTACATTCGGAATGTTCTGGGCCTTCGGCGCCGTCGGCGTCGTGCTCCTGGTGCTGGCGGCGGTCTGTGCCGGCGTCGCAATGGCCCAGGTCAAGCGCCGGCCCAAAACGGTGGTGCCGCTTGCAAGCCGGCTGCGGGTTGCGATTGCCACGCCCCGGATTCCGCGCGGAACGGTCAAGGAGGCCATGAAGGAGGTCGCGACCACGATCCCACTGGTGCCACTCGCGCCGGGCGAAAAGGGCCATCGCAACGGCGGTTCGCCAGCCCGCGGCAACCGCCCGGTGCAGCTCGGCCTGATGCTCGCAGCCATCGGGCTGTTGGTGACCGCGGCGCGCCGGAGGCGCCGCAGCCATCGATTGGACGCATGATGCTGCCGCGGCGCTCCCAGCAGCTCGACGACTGGCTGCTTGTCGCCGCCACGACGGTATTGGTGCTGACGGCGGAACGGTACTTTCAGGGCTACGTCTCGCCGCGATCCGCAGATCTCGATGACCGCCGCAATGCAGAAGGCAACTCACCCGAAACCCATCCCGCTCGCGCCGCTTTGCAGGGCGGCCATGGCCGCCGGTCCGAAAGCCCGTTTGGGATCCCCGTTGCCGGCTGGAAGGACATCCTCTGGCGCACCTACCAACGCATCGACGAGGATCGCTTGCTCGCAACCGCAGGCGGCGTGGTCTTCTTCGGACTGCTTGCCATTTTTCCCGCCGTTACCGCATTCGTCTCCTTCTATGGGCTGTTCGCCAACCCCTCGACGATCAGCGCCAACCTCCAGACCCTCGCGATGATGTTGCCCGAAGGCACATTCCAGATCATCGAAGACCAGATCGGACGGGTGGTATCGAAGGGTAACACGGCGCTTGGCGCCACCTTCCTGTTCGGCCTCGTGCTCGCGATCTGGAGCGCCAATGCCGGCGTCAAATCCATCATCGACGCGCTCAACGTCGCCTATGAGGAACGCGAGAAGCGCAGCTTCATCCGGCTCAATCTGGTGTCGCTGGCTTTCACGGTCGGCAGCATTGCCGCGCTCCTGCTGATGGTCGGCGCCGTGGTCGCCTTCCCGCTCGCGCTGAACCATCTCGGCCTCGCTCCGGAGAGCAAGCTGATCGTCGCGATGGCGCGATGGCCGCTGCTGTTCGTCATCCTGCTGGTGGCGCTTGCCATCCTCTACCGCTTCGCGCCCAGCCGCGACGCCGCGCGCTGGGAATGGCTCAGCATCGGCGCGGTGACGGCATCCGTCCTGTGGATCGCCGGCTCGGCGCTGCTCTCCTGGTATCTCTCGGAATTCGCCAATTACAACGCCACCTACGGCTCGCTGGGAGCCGCGATCGGGTTGATGATGTGGATGTGGATGTCCGCCATCGTCATCATGTTCGGGGCCGAGCTGAACTCGGAGATCGAGCGGCAGACCTTGCGGGATACGACGACGGGCAAGCCCAAGCCGCTCGGCAGCCGGGAAGCCGTCTCGGCCGATACGGTCGGCGCAGCCGCGCCATCCTAGTCGCGTGATCAGGCCGGATGTGCTCCGGCCCGATCAAATCTTTTCCGCGCTTAGCGCTTCGTAATCACCGCTTCCAGATATTCGCTGTGCACGACCACCGTGCCGTCAGCGGCGTGGTTGAACTCACCGACGAGGCCCAGGAGATCGCGGCGCAGTGCCGCCTGGCCGTTGTCGTCGAGCGCGGCGAATGCCTTCAGCATGGGCCCATAGAACGACTTGAAAACGTCGAGCCAGTGCTCGGGCGAACGGTAGCGGAACACGAACATTCGCGGCTCGGCGACGATCTCCGAGGCTTGGCCGCCGAACATCTCTTCGAGCCGGGCCTTCGTGCCCCACAGCGCCGGCGATTTCACCCCGGCCGGCGGCGGCAGGTGCTTGCCGAGCGTCTTGAAGAGCTGCCCGATAAAACCCTGCGGCGTCCAGTTGGCGAGCCCGATCTTGCCGCCTGGCCGGCACACTCGCGCAAGCTCGGAAGCCGCCTTGTCCTGATTGGGCGTGAACATGACGCCGAAGGTCGAAAGCACCGCGTCGAACGAGGCATCTGCGAACGGCAGCGCCTCGGCGTCCGCCTCACCGAATGTAACGGTCAGCCGCTCGGCCGCCGCGCGCTCGCGGCCGCGCTCGAGCAGCGCCGGCACGTAATCGGTCGAGGTGACATCGCACCAGCGGCGGGCGGCGGCAAGCGTCGCGTTGCCGTTGCCGGCGGCAACGTCGAGCACCTTGCTGCCGGCGCGCAGGTCGAGCGCCTCGCAGAGCTGCTCGCCGACGATCTGCAAGGTGGTGCCAACGACGGCATAGTCGCCGGACGACCAGGCGCCGTGCTGGCGCTGCTTGAGCGCGGCGAGGTCCGGCTGGGCGGCGGCGGGCTTGCTGAGTGCTGCGGCTGTCGACATGGCAATTTCCTCCGGTTGAAGATGCCGGGACGATAGAGCGCAGACCCGTGACTGGCTTTGAGAGTGCCGTTATTTTACGTTGAGAGCGCCTTGATTTCTGAGCGGGAGCCGGGCGTGGCGTTCCAGTTCGAGGTTTTTTCGCTGGATCCCGAGCGCCGGGAGTTGCGGCGCGCGGACAGCCTCGTCGCGCTCGAGCCGCAGGTGTTCGATCTCCTGATCCATCTGATCCGCAACCGCGACCGCGTGGTGACGCGCGACAATCTGCTCGATGCGGTGTGGAACGGGCGCGTTGTCTCGGACTCCACGCTCGCGAGCCGCATCAACGCGGCACGGCGCGCGATCAACGACACCGGCGAGGAGCAACGGCTGATCCGCACCGTGGCGCGCAAGGGCGTGCGCTTCGTCGGTGACGTCGTCGAAACGAGCAAGGCTGACGCTTCGGCGGCGCCAGCCGGGCGGAAGCAGCCATCCGCCCAGCCGCTGCCAGACCGGCCGGCAATCGCCGTGCTGCCGTTCACCAATATGAGCGGCGATGCCGAGCAGGAGTATTTTTCCGACGGCATCAGCGAGGACATCATCACGGCGCTGTCGAAGCTGCGCTGGTTCTTCGTGATCGCGCGTAACTCCTCCTTCATTTACAAGGGCCGGACGGTTCACCTTCGGCAGGTCGCGGACGAGCTTGGCGTCCGCTACGTCGTCGAAGGGAGCGTGCGCAAGGGCGGCGACCGCGTGCGCATCACTGCGCAGCTCAACGACGTCGCGACCGGCAGCCATCTCTGGGCGGAACGCTACGATCGCGAGCTCGCCGACGTGTTCGCGGTGCAGGACGAGATCACGGAAGCCATCGTCGCCGCGATCGAGCCGCAGCTCTACGCGGCGGAGAATTTTCGCACCCAGCACAAACCACCCGACAGCATGGATGCGTGGGACCTGCTGATGCGCGCACTCTCGCACTACTGGCGCGTGACGCGGCAGGACCACGTGCTCGCGCAGGCCCTGCTGGAGAAGGCCATCGCGCTCGACCCGAACTATGGCAAGGCGCTGGGCCTGCTCGGAACCAGCTACATGTTCACGGCCCATATGGGCTGGATGGACATGGCCGCCGCGATGCCGATCGCCGAGCGCGCCGCACTCGTCGCGATCCGGGCCGACGACGAGGATCCCTGGGCGCACAACGCGCTCGGTCACGTCCATCTGTTTGCACGACGTTTCGAGGATTCGCTCGCCGAATTCGAAACCGCGTTGCGGCTTAATCCGAGCTTCGCGCTGGCGCAGGGCTATTACGGGCTGGCGCTCAGCTATTGCGGTCGCTGGCAGGATGCCGACGAGGCGGCCCGCCGCGCCATCCGCCTCAGCCCGCGCGATCCCTATGCGCCGGTCTATTTCGGCATCGAGGCCTATGCCCGCTTCCTCGGCGGCGATTATGAGGAGGCGATCCGGCTCGCGCATGAGGCCTTGCGACAGCGCAGCGACTTCGTCGGCGCGCACAGGGTGCTGACCTCGGCGGCCGGCATGGCCGGGCACGCCGACCTTGCCCGCTCCGCACTGCAGGAGCTGCGCAGGGCCCAGCCGAACGTCTCGCTCGCCTGGATCGCCGAGTTCATGCCGATCCAGCTCGCGACCGACCGCGACCGCTACCTGGAAGGCTTTCGCCGCGCCGGTCTCACCTAGAGCGCGACCACGGCCTATCCCCGCGAATCAACAATGATGCTAAGGTCACTCTCGCTTGGGGGGCGTTTAACAAGAGCGTGCCAGGGACGTGCCCGTGTTTTCCCGGGTGGGGCAGTCAGCACTTGAGGGCGTAGCGCGCGGCATGATTCGCATTTCGACGATCTTCATCGCCATCTGTATGGTGCTGGTCGCAGCCTCGCTCGGCCTCGTCCTGCATTCGGTGGCCGGCATCAGCGGAACTGAGTCCGCGATCGTGGCGCTGACCGCGCTGACCTTCCTGATCCTGTACAACGCGGTCTCGATGCGGCTGCGCGACCGCAGCGACGTCGGCGGCCAGATCGCCGATCTGTCGCGCGGCACCGCCGATCTCGCCCGTCAGGTCGCCGAATTCGGCCGCCGGCTCGCAGCGGTCGAGGGACGCGTCGCGTCCGCCAATTCCACCAACGCGGACCGCGTCCAGTCGGTGGTCGGCGAGATCAGCGAGCTCGGCGGCCTGGTCAAGCAGCTTGCCGCCACCGTGGCGACGCATGAGGACCTGCTGGCGACGGCCTTGCCCGCTTCCGCCACGCAGCCGGAAACCGAAACTGCCGCGCATGAGTTGTTGGCTGCTCCCGAACCTCGGCCAGCCGCGCCGCGGCCGGTTCCACCGGCACCGCCGAGCGCGCCCGTCGCGCCCGCCACCGCCCGCAACCAGACGCAACTGCTCGCGACGCTGCGCAGCGCGATCGACGAGAACCGCATCGACATTTTCCTCCAGCCGATGGTGACGCTGCCGCAGCGCAAGGTCCGCTTCTACGAGGCGGTGACGCGGGTGCGCGACGAGCGCGACCAGCTCATCGCCGCCGAGGAGTTCATCAGCATCGCGGAAGCCTCGGGGCTCATCGGGCGCATCGACAACATGGTGATGCTGCGCTGTGTGCAGGTGCTGCGCCGGCTGATGGTGCGCAACAAGGACGTCGGCGTGTTCTGCAACGTCGCCGCCTCCACGCTCGGCAATTCCACCACCTTTGCGCAATGCCTCGACTTCCTCGAAGCCAACCGGGCGCTCGCGCCCTCGCTGGTGCTCGAGTTCAAGCAGTCGACGTTCCGCAACCTCGGCCCCGCCGAGACCGAGAACCTGGCAGCGCTCGCCCAGCGCGGCTTCCGCTTCTCGATCGACCACGTTACTGACCTGCGCATCGAGCCGCGCGAGCTCGCCGACCGCGGCGTGCGCTTCATCAAGGTGCCGGCCGCGCTGCTGCTCGATCCCAAGCAGGCCTCGACCTCGGACATCCATCCGTCCGACCTCTCCGACCTGCTCGGCCGCTTCGGCATCGACCTCATCGCCGAGCGGATCGAGGGCGAGCGCGCGGTGGTTGACTTGCTCGACTATGATGTGCGGTTCGGCCAGGGTTTCCTGTTCGCGCCGCCCCGGCCATTGCGGCCGGAAGGTGCATCTGCTACCGCCGGAGCCGCGCCGGACCAGGCGCAGCAACAGGTATCCAATGGCTCCGCCCTGTCCAGCTCAGGCGAACCGGCTTCCGTGCCGCCGTCACAGCGCATCACCGGTAATGCCGCGCTCGCGCGCCGCATCTGACCGGCCGTCCGCGTCATGACCACGCTGCATTTCGTCGAGAGCCTTCGCGAGCTCGTCGTGGGCGTTGACGTCGTCCTCAGCGACATCTGGGGCGTGGTCCATAATGGGCTCGAGTCCTTTCCCGAAGCCTGCGAGGCGCTGCACAATTTCCGGCAGCAGGGCGGTACGGTCGTCCTGATCACCAACGCGCCTCGACCAGCGGATTCGGTGCAGCGACAGTTGCGCAAGCTCGGCGTTGCCGACGAGACCTATGACGCCATCGTCTCCTCGGGCGATCTGACGCGGCTCTATGTCGCCGATCATCCCGGCCGAAAATTGTTCTGGCTTGGCCCCGAGCGCGACAGCTCGATCCATCGCGGGCTCGACGCGGTGCTCGCGCCACTGGAGGACGCCGACTACATCGTCTGCACCGGCCTCTATGATGACGAGACCGAGTCGGCGGAGGATTATCGGGGCATGATGCTGAAGGCGCGCGAGCGCAAGCTCGTGCTGGTCTGCGCCAACCCCGATATTGTCGTCGAGCGCGGCGACCGGCTGATCTATTGCGCCGGCGCCATCGCCGAGCTCTACCGCGAACTCGGCGGCGAGGTGATCTTCTACGGCAAGCCGCACCGGCCGATCTACGAGCGCGCGATGGCGCTCGCCGGCGAGCGCCAGGGCCACCAGATCGATCGCAAGAAGGTCTTGGCGATCGGCGATTCCGTGCGCACCGACTTGACGGGCGCGCGCGAGTTCGGCATCGACTGCCTGTTCGTCACCCGCGGTATCCATTCCGAGGAGTTCGAGGGCCTCGACCAGCTCGATCCGGCATCGGTGCTGGAGCTGTTTGGCCATCCGCCGAAGGCGCTGATGCGCGAATTGAAGTGGTAAATGCATGACCGTCATTCCGGGGCGCCTGAAGGGCGAACCCGGAATCTCGAGATTCCGGGCTCGATGCTACGCATCGCCCCGGAATGACGGTGCCCAAAGCAAAGGCCCGGGCGAGCCCGGGCCTGCGAATTCACCTGATAGTTCGTAGCGCGCCCTACGCGCTGGCCATGTCCGGGAAGACCGCTTCGATCTTGGTCTTCAGCGTCGCCGCGTTGAACGGCTTGACGATATAGTTGTTCACGCCGGCCTTCTTGGCCGCGATCACGTTCTCGGTCTTGGATTCCGCCGTGATCATGATGAAAGGCGTGGTGGCGAGGTTGGGATCGGCCCGCACTTCGCGCAGGAGGTCGTAGCCCGTCATCGGCTCCATGTTCCAGTCGGAAATCACGAGCCCGTACTTCTTGCCGCGCATCTTGTTCAGCGCCGCCGAGCCGTCGCTGGCGTCGTCGATATTCTCGAAGCCAAGCTGCTTCAGCAGATTCCGAATGATGCGGATCATGGTGCTGTAGTCATCCACCACCAGAACCGGCATCGACAAATCAACCGCCATCTCGACTCCCCCAAACGCAACAGGAAAATATTAACGATCGAACTGCCAGGCCCGACGCCCCACAGTTCCATGTCAAAGGACTAGCACCAAGGCGTTAAACAGCGCGTTAATCGGCTATCGCCGGAGAGCCCCGAAATGTCGTGCAATGCGGCCGCATCCCCCGCTTGACTTCGCCTGGCGCGTCACGTCACGGTCCCGGGCCGATCCGCCTGCCCCAGAGAATTCCCCTGATGGCTCCGCATTTTACTGTTATCCGCGATTCCACGCCGGTTCATGCAATTCCAAGGGGGGCCGTGGTCGCCATGGGCAATTTCGACGGCGTTCATCTCGGCCATCGGGCGGTGATTGCGGCTGCGCTGGAGATGGGCCGGACGCACAACCGGCCGGCATTGGCGCTGACGTTCGAGCCGCATCCGCGACGGTTTTTCAGCCCCAATACCCCGCAATTCCGCCTCACGGATGAGCGAGCCAAGCTGCGGCTCCTGGCCGGCACCGGGCTTGCCGGGGCCGTGGTCATGACCTTCGACAAGACCCGCGCCGGGACATCAGCACAGGATTTCATTCACCATGACCTGATCGGGCGGCTCGGGGTCAGCGGGATCGCGGTCGGCTACGACTTTCATTTCGGCAAGGGCCGGGTCGGCTCGCCGAGCCTGCTGGTCAATGAGGCGCCCCGGCTCGGTATCGAGGTCGACGTCCAGCCGCATGTCGATATCGACGAGCGGCCGGTCTCCTCCAGCGCGATCCGCACCGCGCTCGCCGAAGGCCAGCTCATTGAGGCCACGACCATGCTGGGCGCGCCCTGGTTCGTGACCGGCAAGGTCATCCACGGCGAGAAGCGCGGCCGCGACCTCGGCTATCCCACCGCCAATATCCGCCTCGACGCCAATTGCGCCCTCAAGCACGGCATCTACGCGGTCCGGGTCGGTCGCGGGGCCGAGCGGCTGGAGGGGGTCGCAAGCTTCGGCCGGCGTCCGACATTCGATAATGGCGCGCCGCTGCTGGAAATCTTCCTGTTCGACTTCAAGGGCGACCTCTACGGGCAAGAGCTCGATTGCGCGTTCGTCGGCTTCATTCGCGAGGAACTGAAGTTCGACGGAATCGAGCCACTGATCCGCCAGATGGACGAGGACTCTGCCCGCGCGAGGGCCCTGCTGGCGGCCGCCCCCGACGCCTTCCCGGAGCTGGGAAGCATCGACTGAGGCCCCAAAACGGGGCCCATCCCGGCCCTTTGCGATTTGGCCGCCCGGCTGCTATGGAGAGCCCATGTTTGCGCGGCGCATCATAGGGATTAGCGGCCCGGCTTCCGTCTGAGCTTTGGCTCGGCGCAAGACCGGGATTTCGTCGTTTCACCCCGCGATCGTGATCGCATTCCTCCGCGCCCTTCCGAGCCAGATCATTCATGTCCGAAAAGCCGCAAAAGTCCGAAGCCAAAGACTATTCAAAAACCCTGTTCCTGCCGCAGACGGAATTCCCGATGCGCGCCGGCCTGCCGCAGCGCGAGCCGGAGATCCTCAAGCGCTGGTACGAGATCGGCCTCTACGAGAAGCTGCGCGAGACCGCGAAGGGCCGCGACAAGTTCGTGCTGCATGACGGCCCGCCCTATGCCAACGGCAACATCCACATCGGCACGGCGCTGAACAAGATCCTCAAGGATCTCGTCACCAAGAGCGAGCAGATGCTCGGGTTCGATTCCAACTACGTGCCCGGCTGGGACTGCCACGGCCTGCCGATCGAGTGGAAGGTCGAGGAGGAGCATTATCGCAAGAAGGGCAAGCAGAAGCCCGATTTTCGCGACTCGGCGGCGATGGTCGACTTCCGCAAAGAATGCCGCGCCTATGCGACGCACTGGCTCAACGTGCAGCGCGAAGAATTCAAGCGTCTCGGCGTGATCGGCGACTGGGCCCACCCCTACGCCACCATGAGCTATCCGGCGGAAGCCCAGATCGCGCGTGAATTGATGAAGTTCGCCGCCAACGGCACGCTCTATCGCGGCTCCAAGCCGGTGATGTGGAGTGTGGTCGAGAAGACCGCGCTTGCGGAGGCCGAGGTCGAGTATGAGGACTACACCTCGGACATGGTGTGGGTGAAATTCCCGGTCGCCTCGCCCGCGCATGGCGCGCTCGCCTCCGCAAGCGTCGTGATCTGGACCACCACGCCCTGGACGTTGCCCGGCAACCGCGCCATCTCGTTCTCGCCGAAGATCGCCTACGGCCTCTTTGAGGTCACGGACGCGCCCGCCGGCAATTGGGCCAAGACTGGCGACCACCTGATCCTTGGGGACGCACTCGCGGATGAAGTGTTCAAGCAGGCGCGCGTGACCGCCTTCAAGAAAGTCCGCGACATCCCTGGCGACACGATGGACGCGATCGAGTGCGCCCACCCGTTGAAGGGGCTTGGCGGCGGCTACGAATTCACCGTGCCGCTCTTGCCCGGCGATCACGTCACCGACGACACCGGCACCGGCTTCGTGCACACGGCGCCGAGCCACGGCCGCGAGGACTTTGACGTCTGGACGGCGAACACGCGCGAGCTGGATGCGCGCGGCATCCCGACCGCGATCCCCTACACCGTCGACGAGAACGGCGCCTACACCGACCATGCGCCGGGCTTTACCGGCAAGCGCGTCATCAACGACAAGGGCGAGAAGGGTGACGCCAACGACGCCGTGATCAAGGCGCTGGTTGACGCCGGCAAGCTGCTCGCGCGCGGCCGGCTCAAGCATCAATATCCGCATTCCTGGCGCTCCAAGAAGCCGGTGATCTTCCGCAACACGCCGCAATGGTTCATCGCGATGGATAAGGACATCGCGACCGGCGGCAACGCGAAGTCCGGCGACACGCTGCGCGCCCGCGCGCTGCACGCGATCTCGGTGACGCAATGGGTGCCGCCGTCGGGCGAGAACCGCATCAACGGCATGATCGAGGCGCGCCCCGACTGGGTGATCTCGCGCCAGCGCGCCTGGGGCGTGCCGATCGCGGTGTTCGTCCGCGAGAAGGGAGACGGCTCGGCCGAGATTCTTCAGGACGAGGCCGTCAACACGCGCATCGGCGACGCCTTCGAGAAGGAAGGCGCGGATGCGTGGTACATGGACGGCGCCCGCGAGCGTTTCCTCGGGAGCCGTGCCAATGAGGACTGGAAGAAGGTCGACGACATCCTCGATGTCTGGTTCGATTCAGGCTCGACGCATGCCTTCGTGCTGGAAGATCCCGTGCACTTCCCGGGCCTTGCCGGCATCACGCGCAAGGTCGACGGCGGCACGGACACGGTGATGTATCTCGAGGGCTCGGACCAGCATCGCGGCTGGTTCCACTCCTCGCTGCTCGAGAGCTGCGGCACCCGCGGACGCGCGCCCTACGATATCGTGCTGACTCACGGCTTCACCCAGGCCGAGGACGGCCGCAAGATGTCGAAGTCACTCGGCAACACGATCGAGCCGCAGGCCGTCATCAAGGAGTCCGGCGCCGACATCCTCCGGCTCTGGGTAGCGTCCTGCGACTACACCGACGACCAGCGCATCGGTCCGGAGATCCTCAAGAACACGGTCGAAACCTACCGCAAGCTGCGCAATACCATCCGCTGGATGCTCGGCACGCTGCATCACTACAAGCCAGCCGACGCGGTCGCGCCGGCCGATATGCCCGAGCTCGAGCGGCTGATGCTGCACGAGCTCGCGGTCCGCGCTGATGTGATCCGCAAGGCCTATGAAGCCTTCGACTTCAAGAGTGTGGTCGCGACGCTGTCGGCGTTCCTGAACAGCGAGCTGTCGGCGTTCTATTTCGACATCCGCAAGGATACGCTCTATTGCGATCCACCCTCATCGCTCACGCGCAAGGCGGCGCTGACCACGATCGATACGCTCTGCAACGCGATCCTGAAATGGCTGGCGCCGGTCCTGAGCTTCACCGCCGAGGAGGCATGGCGCATGTACCGGCCGGACGCCGAGCCCTCGGTGCATCTGACGCTGTTCCCCGAAGGTCTCGAAAACTTCCGCGACGACGAGCTCGCCGCGAAGTGGGAGACCATCCGCAACGTGCGCCGCGTCGTCACCGGCGCGCTGGAGCTCGAGCGCGCGGCCAAGAATATCGGCTCGTCGCTCGAAGCATCACCGGTGATCTATATCGCTGACCGAAACACGCAGATGACGCTGTTCGACGTCGATATCGCCGAGGTCTGCATCACCTCGAATTACGAGGTGCGCGAGGGCGAGGCGCCGACGGCTGCGTTCCGTCTCGATGCCGTTCCCGGCGTTGCGGTCGTGGTCGAGAAGGCGGTCGGCACCAAATGCGCCCGCTCCTGGAAGATCCTGCCGACAGTCGGCGAGGACGCGGACTATCCCGACGTCACCCCGCGCGATGCCAAGGCCCTGCGCGAGTGGAAGGCGTTGGGGATAAGCATCTAGTTTAGGTCTCACCGTCGTCCTGGCCTTGTGCGCAATTGCGCACTGGAGCCAGGACCCATTACCACCGCTGTCAGATGCGAACCAAGGTCGATGGCCCCTAGTCTTTTCACCAACCGCCGCCCGGGGTTATCGCGACGAGCCCAAGGCGCTCGCGCGGGGGTCCTGGCTTTCGCCAGGACGACGGCGGAGAACGTGGCGGCTGCTTTGCCATGACCCCTCTCCGCGCCGGCATTCTGTCCGCCGTGATTTCGCTCGTGCTGGACCAGGCCTCGAAACTCTGGCTGCTCGACGTGTTCGACCTCGACCGCCGCGGCGGGCTGAGGTTGACGTCGTTCTTCGACCTCATGCCGGCCTGGAACAAGGGCATCAGCTATGGCTGGCTGCAGACCGAAGCCGCGGCCGGGCAGATCGCGCTGATGGCAGTCAAGGCCGTCGCGGTGGTTCTGCTGGCGGTGTGGATGACCCGCGCGCAGACCCGACTGGCAACGGTGGCACTTGGGCTGATTATCGGCGGCGCCATCGGCAATGCCATCGATCGTCTGGCCTATGGCGCAGTGTTCGATTTCGCGCTGTTTCACATCGAAATCGCCGGAAATACCTACAATTGGTACGTGTTTAACCTCGCGGACGTGGCCATCGTTGCTGGGGTGGCGGCCCTATTGTATGATTCCTTCCTGGGGGTACCCGCCGCAAAAGCGCCCTGATCCCGGCCGATACGGGCCCGGACGGTGGAACCTTGCTTGCGAGGGCAGGCCCGCGCTGCGCGCGGCGATCGATTACGAAACAGAACAGGTACAGCGATGCGCGAAAGCGAGCCGAAAGGTTGGATGATGCGAAGCCCGAGGCACGGGCTGTTGCGCTCGCTGAAGCTCACTGCCGTCGCACTCGGCATTGGTCTCGTGATGACGGCCGGCGCAGCCCGCGCCGGCGATGACGACGAGGAAGACGACCGGACGTTCGAGGAAAAGCTCATCGACAACCTGATGACCGGCCTTGGCGCTCAGGGCGGCCGCAGCTTGGAGAAGCCCGGCATCGAATACCGCGAGCGTTCGCCGCTGGTGGTCCCGCCCAAGCTCGACCTGCCGCCGCCAGCGTCGTCGGCCGATGCGAGCGCGCCGAACTGGCCCAAGGACCCCGACGAAAAGCGCCGCAAGGAGCTTGCTGCCGCAAGAAAGAAATCCGGCACCAAATTCCAGCAGCCGTGGGAAGCCGCCCGACCGCTGACGCCAGCCGAGATGAATGCGGCCAAGACGAACGGCCCCACCCGTACCACCAGCAACGAACCGGGCCAGCCCAGTCAGAACAATCCGACCCTGAGTCCGGCCCAGCTCGGCTACACCGGCGGCCTGTTCAAACTCTTCAAGGGCAGCAGCAACGAAACCGCGGAATTCAAGTCTGAGCCGCCGCGGGGATCCCTGACCGAGCCGCCCGCCGGTTACCAGACGCCCTCGCCGAATTACGCCTATGGTTCCGGGGGACCGGACAAAACCAAGAAGACGTATTACGACGTGCAAAGCGGCAAGGAAAAAGAGCAATAGCGCTCTTACCGCCTTTTCGTGCTCGTGAGGAACTGCCGCAATCGTCCGGTGTAGGCCGGATGCGGCACATGACTTATCTTTAACTTCACGATGACGGCGTTCTCTGCTTCGTGACGCAAAGCGCTAGGTCGCACGGTGTAGCATGCCGTGCTTTGCACCCGGGCATTTGGGTCCGGGCTTTCACAAGGATTGTGATGTCCTCATACCGATCGGCTGCCTGCCTCCTCGCCGCGTTGCTTTCGACTTGTGCTCTTTCAACCGGCGGGGCATTTGCCCAGACAACGGTAACATCCGCACCACCCAGCAGCTTCACGCTCGGCAACGGCCTCCAGGTCGTGGTGATTCCCGACCACCGCACGCCCGTGGTCACGGAGATGATCTGGTACAAGGTCGGCTCGGCCGACGAGACGCCCGGCAAATCGGGGCTCGCCCATTTCCTCGAGCACCTGATGTTCAAGGGCACGGAGAAACATCCGGTCGGCGAATTCTCTCAAACCGTGCTGCGCGTCGGCGGCAACGAGAACGCCTCCACCTCCGTCGACTACACCAACTACTATCAGCGCGTTCCGCGCGAGCAGCTACCGACCATGATGGAGTTCGAAGCCGATCGCATGACCGGGCTCGTGCTCAAGGACGAGAACGTGCTGCCCGAGCGCGACGTCGTGCTCGAGGAATACAACATGCGTGTTGCCAACAGTCCCGAGGCGCGGCTGAACGAGCAGGTCTTGGCCGCGCTCTATCTCAACCATCCCTACGGCCGGCCAGTGATCGGCTGGCACCAGGAGATCGAGAAGCTCAATCGCGAGGATGCGCTGGCGTTCTACCGCCGCTTCTATGCGCCGAACAACGCGATCCTGGTGATCGCCGGCGACGTCGAGGTCGCCGACGTGCGCCCGCTGGTCGAGCGCAATTTCGGCCCGATCCCGGCACAGCCCGCGATCCCCGCACAACGCATCCGTCCGCAGGAGCCGGAGCCGGCCGCCCCGCGCACCGTCACGCTGTCCGATCCGCGCGTCGAGCAGCCCGGCGTGCGCCGCTATTACCTCGTGCCGTCGGCAACCACGGCGGCGGCCGGCGAGAGCGCTGCGCTCGACGTGCTTGCGCAACTGATGGGCAGCGGCAGCAACTCCTACCTCTACCGCGCGCTCGTCGTCGACAAACCGCTCGCGGTCTCGGCCAGCGCCAGCTATTCGAGCACCTCGCTCGACCCGAGCCAGTTCGCGATCTCGGCCTCGCCCAGACAGGGCGTCAGCTTCGCTGAGGTCGAGCAGGTGATCGACGGCGTGATCGCCGACATCGTGCAGAACCCGATCCGGCCTGAGGATCTCGAGCGGGTCAAGACCCAGCTCATTGCCGAGGCGATCTACGCCCAGGACAATCAGGCGGTGCTGGCGCGCTGGTATGGCGGCGCGCTGACCACGGGTCTGTCCATCGAGGACATCCGCAGCTGGCCGGATCGCATCCGCGCCGTCACCGCCGAACAGGTGCGCGCCGCCGCGCAAAAGTGGCTCGAGAAGAAGCGCTCGGTCACCGGCTACCTGATCAAGGACACCACCACCGCCAAGCGCGAGGAGAAGCGTTCGTGACCTATCCCTTCCTTCGTGGCATCGCGCTCTCCGTCGTCACCTCGGTGACGCTCTCTTTGGCGTCCATCTCGCCGTCGCAGGCCGCGGCCAAGATCCAGCACTTGACCTCGCCAGGCGGTATCGAAGCCTGGTTCGTGCAGGACGCGACGGTGCCGCTGATCGCCATGGAGTATTCCTTTGCTGGCGGTGCGTCGCAGGACCCCAAGGACAAGCCGGGCGTCGCCAACCTCGTCGGCGACCTCCTCGACGAAGGCTCCGGCGATCTCGATTCCAAGACCTTCCACGAGCGGCTCGACCGCCGCGCCATCGAGCTCTCCTTCAACGCCAGCCGCGACACGTTCCGCGGCAGCCTGCGCATGCTCCGCGACAACAAGGATGAGGCTTTCGACCTGTTGCGGATGGCGCTGACCTCGCCGCACTTCGACACCGCCGACGTCGAGCGCATCCGTTCGCAGGTCATCTCGGGCCTGCGCCGCGACACCACCAATCCGACCGCGCTCGCCAGCCGCAAGTTCCTGGAGATCGCCTACGGCGATCATCCCTACGGGCGGCAGACCAGCGGCACGCTGGAGAGCGTGCCGACCATCACGGTTGCCGACATGAAGGACTATGTCGGCCGCATCCTCGCCAGGGACACGCTGAAGGTCGCCGTCGTCGGCGACGTCGACCCGGCAACGCTCGGCAAGCTGCTCGACAAGACCTTTGGCAGCCTGCCGGCCAAGGCGAACCTCACCCCGGTCGCCGACGTCGAGCCAGCCGCGCCGCCGCAGCGCGCCTTCGTGCCACTCGACGTGCCGCAGACCGTGATCACCTTCGGCGGCCCGGGCGTGAAGCGCAGCGATCCGAACTTCATGGCCGCCTACGTCGTCAACCACATCCTGGGCGGCGGCGGATTGTCCTCCCGGCTCTATCGCGAGGTACGCGAGAAGCGCGGGCTCGCCTATTCGGTGTTTGAATCGCTGTTGTGGATGGAGCACTCGGCCGTGTTCATCGGCAACACCGGCACGCGCGCCGACCGCGCCGGCGACACCATTGACGCCATCGAGAAGGAGGTGCGCCGCATCGCCGAGGAGGGGCCGACGCAGAAGGAGCTCGACGAGGCCAAGTCCTACCTCAAGGGCTCGCAGATGCTGGCGCTCGACACCTCCTCCAAGCTCGCCCAGGCGCTGCTGCAATATCAGCAGGACAAGCTGCCGATCGACTACATCGAGAAGCGCAATGCCATCGTCGATGCCGTGACACTGGATGATGCCAAGCGGGCCGCCAAGCGGCTGTGGGGCCAGGGTCTTCTGACCGTCATCGTCGGCCGCGCGCCCCAGGCGGCCGCGCAGCCCGCCGCAGCGACCGCGCCGAAGTCGAACTGACCCTGCGATCTTCGCATGGAATGGCCGGGCTTGCCCCGGCCATTCGCATTTTCCATGATGCAGCATTGCCAAATGAGGGTGCCCGCGATAGGTCGAGGCATCACGAATGGTGCACCATGCTGCGGATTTCCCGCGATCTCGTCATCGACGAAGACGACATCGAGATCGGTTTCGTGCGCGCCTCCGGCCCGGGCGGGCAGAACGTCAACAAGGTCGCGACCTCGGCGCAGCTTCGCTTCGACACGCGCAAGCTGACCTTGCCGGAGGACGCTGCCCTGCGCCTTGCGCGCCTCGCCGGCCAGCGCATGACCAAGGACGGCGTCATCGTGATCCAGGCGCAGCGTTTTCGCACCCAGGAGCGCAACCGCCAGGATGCGATCGACCGCCTGCTCGAAATGCTCAAGGAAGCCATGGTGCGGCCGACGCCACGGCGCGCGACGCGGCCGACCTTTGCCTCCAAGCAGCGCCGGCTCGATGGCAAGAAGCGCCGCAGCAACATCAAGGCCGGCCGCGGCGGACGCTTCGACGATTGAGCGACAAAAAACCTCCGGGCGCAGAGCGACCGGAGGTTTGCTGCATGTCGTTCCGGCGTTAGTAGCGCTTGCCGCTGGCAGCAGTGCCCGAAGCGGAATCGTTGACCGTTCCCTTGCGCACTGCGCTGCCCGTGGTGCCGACCGTGCCCTTCGTTCCCTTGGTCGACTTCATGCCCGTTTGCTCGCCCGCGGCTCCCTGCTGTGCGCCGAGTTCTTCGTCCTCGCTGGCCGGCGCGGCGCCCTGCATAGGTTTGCTTTGCACGGTGCCCGTCTTGACGCCGGATGACGCACCTTGCGCGAAAACCGGCGCGGCAATGAGGGCCGAAAGAGCGCATGCGATCACAGAGGTCTTCACCAACTTCATCCATTTCTCCTGGATTTTTCGCGATGAACGATTCGGCTGCTCCCCGCGCCGCTCGCATGTGCCGGACCATTTCATCGCCTAGAGAGTTCGAACGGCGCGAACCGTCATGCAATCCGCGTCGTGTGGTCATCGTTTAGGGATTTCTGGGCGGTTTCGCGGAATTGTGTTCCTCATATGCGGCAGCGCGGAACACACGCAAACCGCGAGCATGTCCTCTTGCGACGAAACAGCCCGCTACTACCACTGCATGCTTGGCGCCGCCTAGAGTTTGCGCACGCTGACGTTGATGTGAATGGGCGGGTTCTTGGCGATGCGCGCAGTCGTGGTGGGGTTGTGCACCGCAGTGGTGCTGATGGTGCGGGTCGCCGATGCGCAAATGCCGTTGCCGGCTGCAAAGCCGCCGGATGGCGCAACGCTCTTCAAGCAGCAATGCGCGGTGTGCCACACGACGAACCTGTCGGAACCAATGCGGCAAGGCCCGCCACTGGTCAAGATCGTCGGACGACTGGCCGGCAAGGCTGAAGGGTTTCACTATTCGCAAGGGCTCGCGAAGGCGGACTTTGTGTGGGACGAGGCCCGGCTCGATGCCTGGCTGGCCAATCCGCAGGCCGTCATTCCCGGTGTCGTCATGGCCTATCGGCAGGCCAAGCCCGAGACGCGCGCCGCCATCATCGCTTATCTGAAGGAGCTGAACTGATGGCGAAGCCGGTTCATTCCATGATCCGCGTGATCGACGAGGCACGCTCGCTCGACTTCTACAAGCGCGCCTTCGGCCTCGAAATCGCCGACCATCTGAAATTTCCGGACTTCGCCCTGATCTATCTGCGTCATCCATCCTCACCTTTCGAGGTCGAGCTGACGGTCAATTTCGATCGCGAGGAGCCGTACGCGCTCGGCGATGGCTACGGACATCTCGCCGTGGTGGTCGAGGATCTCGACGCCGAACACGCTCGTTTCGAGCGCGAGAAGCTGGCACCCGGACCGCTGCGCGACTTCAAGCATGACGGCAAGACGCTGGCGCGCTTCTTCTTCGTCAGTGATCCCGATGGCTACAAGATCGAGGTGATCCAACGGGGCGGGCGTTTCAACTAATTAAAGCACAAAATCACGGAGGAATCCCATGAGAGAAGTCGATCGTCGAAGCAAGCATAGTCGCCGCGTCTTCCTTCAGGGCGCGGCAACGGCCGTTCCGGTCGTGGCCGCGGCGACCAGCGTCGGCGTGAGCATCGAAAACGCGTGGGCCGACGACGCCAGCGCGCTGGAGCCGGCGACGATGAAGACGCTGTTGAAGGTTGCGCGCGACATCTATCCGCACGACGTTCTCGGCGACAGCTACTACATCACAGCAATCAAGCCGTGGGACGGCAAGGCGGCCAAGGATCCCGCGGTCAAAGCCCTCATCAGCGACGGCATCGCCAGGCTCGATCAGAACGCGCGGGACCGCCATAAGGCACCCTATGCCGAGGTGCCCTGGGAAGCCGACCGCGTGGTGCTGCTGAAGGAGATCGAGCAGAGCGACTTCTTCCAGAAGGTGCGCGGCGATCTCATCGTGTCGCTCTACAACCAGAAAGAGGTCTGGCCGCGGTTCGGCTACGAGGGCTCATCCGCCGAACACGGCGGCTACATCAACCGCGGCTTTGCCGACATCGACTGGCTCTCGAAAGCTTAAGTCGCACCCCAACGGTTCAGGAGAAACGCATATGGCAAAATTCGATCTGAACGACAATGGCGTTGTGGTGATCGTCGGCTCCGGTGCCGGAGGCGGCACGCTGGGCAACGAGCTCGCGCAGAAGGGCGTCAAGGTCGTCATTCTCGAAGCCGGTCCGCGCATCGAGAATCAGGACTTCATCAACGACGAGTGGGACAGCTTTTCCCAGCTCGCCTGGTCGGACGCGCGCACCACGTCGGGGACCTGGCGCGTCGCCAAGGACTTCCCGAATCTTCCCGCCTGGATCGTCAAGGCAGTCGGCGGCTCCACGGTGCACTGGGCCGGCGCGTCGCTGCGCTTCGACGAGCACGAGTTCAGGGTGAAGAGCACCTACGGCAACATTCCCGGTGCGAACCTGCTCGACTGGCCGGTCACGCTCGCGGAGATGGAGCCGTGGTACGCCAAGGCCGAGGACAAGATGGGCGTAACCCGCACCAACGGCATTCCCGGACTTCCCGGCAATAACAATTTCAAGGTGCTCGAGGCCGGCGCCAAGAAGCTCGGCTACAAGACCGTGCACACCGGCAATATGGCGATCAACAGCCAGCCACGCGATGGCCGCGGATCGTGCCAGCAGATCGGCTTCTGCTTCCAGGGCTGCAAGTCCGGCGCGAAATGGTCGACGCTCTACACCGAGATCCCGAAGGGCGAGGCGACCGGCAATCTCGAGGTCCGGCCCAACAGCATGGCGATCAAGATCGAGCATGATGCGAGCGGCAAGGTGACCGGCGTCGTCTACGCCGACGAGACCGGCGCGATGCAGCGCCAGAAGGCCCGCATCGTTGCGGTCGCCGGCAATTCGATCGAAAGCCCGAGGCTGCTGCTCAACAGTGCCTCGAACACATTCACGGACGGCCTTGCCAACTCGAGCGGACAGGTCGGTCGCAATTACATGCGCCACATGACGGGCAGCGTCTATGCGGTGTTCGAGAAGTCGGTGCACATGTATCGCGGCACGACCATGGCCGGCATCATCCGCGACGAGGCGGCCAACAATCCGAAGCGCGGCTTCGTCGGAGGCTACGAGATGGAGACGCTGTCGATCGGCCTGCCCTTCATGGCGGCGTTCCTCAATCCCGGCGCCTGGGGGCGGCCGTTCACCGCTGCGCTCGACGGCTATCCGCGCATGGCCGGCATGTGGCTGGTCGGCGAGGACATGCCGCAGGAGACCAACCGCATCACGCTCGATCCGACCGTGAAGGACAAGTTCGGAATGTCGGTCGCAAGTGTGCATTTCGACGATCATCCCAACGATGTCGCGATGCGTGCCCACGCCTATAAGCAGGGTGCGGCGGTCTACGACGCCGTCGGCGCCACCGTGACCTATCCGACACCGCCCTATCCGAGCACCCACAATCTCGGCACCAACCGGATGAGCGAGAAGCCGCGGGATGGCGTGGTCAACAAGTTCGGTCAGACCCACGACGTCAAGAATCTGTTCGTCTCGGACGGCAGCCAGTTCACCAGCGGCGCGGCCTGCAACCCGACGCTGACCATCGTCGCGCTCGCGATCCGCCAGGCGGACTACATCGCCGGCGCGATGCAGAAGAAGGAAATCTGAGGTCCAATACTCGTCGTTCGGGACTCATACCGCCCGTCACTGATGGATTGCGCGGTATGGGTCCTGGCGCCACGACGACATCGAGAATGCGGTGACAGACGCGCTGAGCAGCTATTCAGCCGCATCGAGAATAGGCGCGACGGCACCCTTGAACTCCTGCACCTGGACGACGTTCTTGGAGCGGTAGATCAGGCAGGAACAGCGCAGCAGCGAGGCGAAATTGTTGACCTCGCCATGATGGTCGAGGACTTCGTTGTAGAGCGTCGTCAGGAACTTGCCGAGGCTCATGCTCTCCTTGGCCGCGATCTCCTCCAGCGTGTCCCAGAACGCCATTTCCAGCCGGATCGAGGTGCAATGCCCGCCGATCCTGAGCGAGCGGGTCTGGGACTCATAGTCGCGTTGGGGCTGATGCGCGAACAAATGGCACATGGCGTCCTCCCGTCCTGTTGCCGTTTTTTCACGATGCTACACCCGCACTCCACGGCTCACAATCAGGACCGACGGAGGGGACGGGCCCATTGCCGGCACGCGATTTTTTTCGAACGTCCAATGTCTTCAATGTGATAGACCGCCCTCTTCCCCAGCCCGCCACATAGGCGTTGCTCAACACATGCTTTTGACGCAACACGGCTTAAGATAGCGGTCCAAGCGAATCCAAGTCCGAGCCCATGCCCGTCCGTCAGCTTCCAGAGCAAGTCGTCAACCGCATCGCCGCCGGCGAGGTGGTCGAGCGTCCGGCTAGCGTGGTCAAGGAGCTCGTCGAGAACGCGATCGATGCCGGCGCGAGCCGCATCGACGTCTTCACCGATGGCGGCGGGCGGCGGCGGATCGGCATCACCGACGACGGCAGCGGCATGACGGCGAGGGACTTGTCGCTCGCAATCGAACGCCACGCCACCTCGAAGCTCGACGACGAGGACCTCCTGCAAATCCGCACGCTCGGGTTCCGCGGCGAGGCGCTGCCCTCGATCGGCTCGGTTGCGCGGCTCTCCATCACCACGCGCCACGCCAGTGAGCCCCATGCCTGGGCGCTGTCAGTCGAAGGCGGCGAGAAGTCCGAGATCATGCCGGCAGCGCTTGCACACGGCACGCGCGTCGAGGTCAACGATCTCTTCTATGCCACGCCGGCGCGGCTGAAATTTCTGAAGACCGACCGCACCGAGGCGGAGGCGATCCGCGAGGTGGTGCGGCGGCTGGCGATGGCGCGGCCCGACGTCGCCTTCACGCTCGCAGGCGAGGAGCGCGCGCCGGTCACCTGGGCCGCTGCCCTGCCCGGCGCTGCCGGCCGGCTGACGCGGCTTGGCGATATTTTGGGAGCGGAATTCCGCAGCCACGCGATCGAGGTTCATGCCGAACGCGACGGCGTCGTCGTCGCAGGTTACGCGGCAGCCCCCGCGCTGACAAAGGCGAATGCGCTCGGGCAATATCTCTTCGTCAACGGCCGCCCGGTGCGCGACAAGCTGATCTTAGGGGCGGTGCGCGCGGCCTATTCCGACTATCTGCCGCGCGACCGCCATCCGGTGCTGGCGCTGTTCGTCACGCTCGAGCCGCGCGAGGTCGATGCCAACGTGCATCCGGCCAAGACCGAAGTGCGCTTCCGCAATGCCGGGCTCGTGCGCGCGCTGATCGTGCATGGATTGAAGGAAGGTCTTGCGCGCGAGGGACGACGCACCGCCGCCAACAGCGGCGGCAGCGCGCTGTCGTCATTCCGCCCCGCGTTCACGCCGCGCCGCGGCAATTGGGACTGGCGGCAGTCGCCATCCGCTCCGACGGCACCGCTGCCGTCCTTCGAGGGCAGCGCTGCGCCCGCTTTCGCGGAGCGTCTGCAGGCCGCCTTCGACGTCGGCGCGCCGACCGCCGATGTGCGAATCGAGACGCAGCCCGCCGGCGATCTCATTGATCGCCCGCTCGGCGCTGCGCGCACGCAGATCCACGAAACCTACATCGTGTCGCAGACCCGCGACGGCCTCATCATCGTCGACCAGCATGCTGCCCATGAGCGCATCGTCTATGAACGGTTGAAGGCATCGCTGGCGAGGAACGGCGTGCAGCGGCAGATTCTCTTGATCCCCGAGATCGTCGAGATGGACGAGGCGACGGTGGAACGGCTGCTTGCGCGCAGCGACGAACTGGGTTCGTTCGGTCTCGCAATCGAATCCTTCGGCCCCGGCGCCGTCGCGGTGCGGGAGACGCCGTCGCTGCTCGGCAAGACCGATGCAGGTGGCCTGTTGCGTGATCTGTCCGAGCACATGGCCGAGTGGGACGAGGCGCTGCCGCTGGAGCGCCGCCTCATGCACGTCGCCGCCACCATGGCCTGCCACGGCTCGGTGCGCGCCGGCCGCAGGCTCAAGCCAGAGGAAATGAACGCATTGCTCCGCGAGATGGAGGAGACACCAAACTCTGGCCAGTGCAATCACGGCCGGCCGACATATGTCGAGCTGAAGCTCGCCGATGTCGAGAAGCTGTTCGGGCGAAGGTGATCCCGATGTCGTAGGGTGGGCAAAGGCGCAGCGCGCCGTGCCCACCATCTTTCCATGATAGCGATAGAAGCGGTGGGCACGCTTCGCTTTGTTCACCCTACGACAGCGAAGCTATGGCCGCTTCAAAAACACGAACTCCGTGTCATCGTAAGCGCGCCGCTCGAGCTCCTCGAAGCCTTCAGGCGCGGCGAATTGCGCGGCCTTCGCTTCTTCAACGACGAGGACAGCGTCCGCCGTCAGCCAGCCGCCATCACGCAATGAGGCAATCGCCTTCTCAGCCAGCCCCTTGCCATAGGGTGGATCGAGAAACACCAGCGAGAACGGCTCGACCGGATGCGCAGGTCCAAGGTCCGTCGCGTCGCGACGATAGACCTTCGTCACGCCGCCGAGGCCCAGCGCCTCGACATTGTTGCGCAGCAGCGCGCGCGCCTCAGCGCCGTTGTCGACGAACAGCGTAAATTTCGCGCCGCGCGAGGCCGCCTCGATGCCGAGCGCGCCGGTGCCGGCGAAAAGATCGAGCACGCGCGCGCCTTCAATCGGATCGTCGTAGGCGTGCACGAGGATGTTGAATACGGACTCGCGCAAACGATCCGCCGTGGGACGGATGTCGCGCGAGGACGGCGAGGCGAGATTGCGCCCCTTCAATCGTCCGCCGACGACGCGCATTTACTCGTCTTTCGGCCTGAGATCACGCTTGCCGTGATAGCCGCGCTTGGGACGGCGCGGCGGGCCATAGCCGCCTGCTTCCATCTCGTTGCGCTCGCGTGCCTCCTCGCTGCCGGTGCGCTGCACCAGCACACGGCGGCCCTTGCGGTCGTTGATCACGGCGCGCTTCGTCGGCTTCTTCTCGCGTGGAGCATCGTCGTCGCGAGAGGCGGAATTCGAGGGCACGTCGAACTGCGCACCCGACCTCTCGATCACCTTGTCGCCAAGCTGCTCGCGCAGCACGCGCGACTTGATCTCGTCGACCTGGCCTTCGGGGATCTCGCCGAGCTGGAACGGACCATAGGACACGCGGATCAGCCGGTTCACCTCGAGCCCGAGATGGGCGCAGACGTTGCGGACCTCGCGGTTCTTGCCTTCGCGGATTGCGAACACCAGCCAGACATTGGCGCCCTGATCGCGCTCGAGCGTCGCGTCGATCGGGCCGTATTTGACGCCCTCGACCTCGATGCCGTTCTTCAAGGCGTCGAGCTGGGCCTGCGTGATCTCGCCATGGGCGCGCACGCGGTAGCGGCGCAGCCAGCCGGTGTCGGGCAATTCCAGCGTGCGCGCGAGGCCGCCATCGTTGGTGAGCAGCAACAGTCCTTCGGTGTTGAAGTCGAGCCGGCCGACGCTGATCAGCCTTGGCAGGCCTTCCGGCAGGTTGTCGAACACGGTCGGACGCCCCTCGGGGTCGTCATGCGTCGTCATCAGCCCGCGCGGCTTGTGATAGAGGAACAGCCGCGTGCGCTCGCGCGGCGGCAACGGCTTGCCGTCGACGGCAACGACGTCATTCTGCGTAACGTCGAGCGCCGGCGAGTTGATGACGCGTCCGTTGACGGTGACGCGGCCCTGCGTAACCATTTCCTCGGCATCGCGCCGCGAGGCCAGGCCAGCGCGGGCCAGCACCTTGGCGATGCGCTCGCCGGCCTTCTTGGGCTTGGGTTCTTCCTCACGACGGGGCCGCCGATCGAAATCACGATCGCGCTCGCGATAGGCGCCGCGGCCCCCGAAGGCGGGACGCCTGGTGAATATCTGACTGTCGTCCTCATTGTCGCGGCGCGGCCGATCGCGGAAGCGGCCTTCGCTGCGCGGATGCTCTTGCCAGTCCATGCGGCCCTCCGGCCGCTTGTCGCGCGGCCGGCCGAACTTCGGACGGTCGTCGCCAAAGCGTTCCTCGCGCGAGCGCTGGAAACGCGGACGATCTTCGCCACGGCCACCCTCTCGCCGGTCGTCGCGCTGACGCCACGGCTTTTCGTCGCCGCGATCACGGTCGCCAAAATCCTTGCCGAATGACTTGCGTGGACGATCGCCGCGCGGCCCGCCGTCGCGCTTCTGCCACGGCTTCGAATCGCCGCGGTCGTCACGATCCCGCGGCCGGTCATCGAAGCTGCGCTTGCGATCGCCGAAGTCGCGCTTGCGCTCCTTTCCTTCGAAGTCACGATCGCGGCCAAAGTCCTTGCGTGGCCGGTCGGAGCCGCCGCGCGAAAACTTCCTGTCGTCGAACCGCCGCTCGGACCGCTCGCCGCGCGGCGCGCGCTCGTCAGAAGCGAACTGCGGACGGTCCCCGCGCGGCTTGAACGGGCGGTCGCCATTTGACTTGAACGGGCGTTCGCCCTTTGGCTTGAAGCTGCGCTCGCCGCGGTCCTCGCGACCGCGGTCGTCGCGCTTGAAGCGCGGCCGGTCGCCATAGTCGCGACGCGGTGCATCACCATCCTCGCGGCGGCGGAACGGGCGGCTGTCGCGGTCGCCGCGAGACGGGCGCTCATCGCGATCGCCCTTGCCGGCAAAGCCGCGCTTGGCGAACTTCTTCTCGGGGCCGCGCGGCTTGCCGGTGCGGCCCTTGGACGGGCCTCGTTCACGCCGGCCGCGGGAATCGTTGTCTTTGTCGCTGTCGCGAGGCATGAATAATCTCACTTAGGGGGTGGCGCGATGAGCATTATGCGCGCTCGTTCGGAGCCGCATGCTCAGGCAAAATCGGTATCCACTCTTGCTGAAGGCGGAGCTAGTAGCAGGTTTCTGGCGATGATACGAGGCATGAAAGCCCCTTCTTTCATGGATTTGGCGCTCAAAACGGCCGAAAATGCCGGAAAATCGGGCGAAGTTCCGATAGGATGCGTCGTGGTGCGCAATTACGAGGTCATCGCGACCGCCGCCAACAGAACGCTGACCGATCATGACCCCACGGCCCATGCCGAGATCATCGCGCTGCGCGAAGCTGCCAGGAAGATCGGCAGCGAGCGGCTGGTCGATTGCGACCTCTACGTGACGCTCGAACCCTGCACCATGTGTGCGGGCGCGATCTCCTTTGCAAGGGTCAGGCGGCTCTATTACGGCGCGGCCGACCCCAAGGGCGGCGCGGTCGAGTCGGGGGTGCGGTTCTTCGCCGCCCCGACCTGCCATCACACGCCCGAAGTCTACTCCGCGGTCGGCGAGAGCGAGGCCGCGCGGCTCCTGCGCGAGTTCTTTCGCGAGCGGCGGTAACTTGCCACGCACACCGCCGTCATTCCCCGCGAAAGCGGGGAATCCAGTACGCCGCGACCTGTCGATTGAACTACAGCCGTCTCGGCGTACTGGATCGCCCGGTCAAGCCGGGCGATGACAGTTGAATTTGTGGTGACAGTGTGGGTCAAGCCGAGAAAAACTCGCGCAGCGCCTTCGCGGTCACGTCGGGATTTTCCTCCGTGAGAAAGTGCCCGGAATCCACCGGCATGCTCTGAACATTCGTCGCCCATTGCTTCCAGGTGTCGAGCGGCGTGGCGGCGGCCTGGGCGACACCGGCGTTGCCCCAGAGCGCGAGCATCGGGATCGTGATCTTCTTGCCGGCCGCAACATCCACCTTGTCGAGCTCGTAGTCGAAATAGGCGCCGGCGCGATAGTCCTCGCACATCGCATGGATGCGGGCGGGGTCGCGGAACGGGGCGAGATAATGCTCGAGCGCGCGCCTGTCGATCGCGTCCAGCGTCTTCGATTTGGTCTGGCTCGCCATCTTGAAGCGCAGGAAGAACTCGCCATTGCTCGCAATCAGCGTCTCCGGCAGCGGTGCGGGCTGCGCCAGGAAGGTCCAGTGATAGATCTTCAGCGCATACTGCCGGTTCATCCGCTCCCAGTAATCATAGGTCGGCAGGATATCGAGCACGGCGAGCCGCGACAGCCGGCCGGGATGATCGAGCGCGAGGCGATAGGACACGCGCCCGCCGCGGTCGTGACCGGCGAGCGCGAAATGCACGTGGCCGAGCTGCTCCATAGCCTCGACCATGCTCTTCGCCATCGCGCGCTTGCTGTAGGGCGTATGCTGCGCATCGCTGTCCGGCATGTCCGACCAGCCATAGCCCGGCAGGTCGGCGATGATCAGCGTGAAGCGGTCGGCAAGCTCAGGCGCCACGCGGTGCCACATCACGTGGGTCTCGGAGAATCCGTGCAGCAGCAGCAGCGGCGGCCCCTTGCCGCCGACGCGGGCGAAGATGCGGCCCGAAGAGGTGTTGATCCATTCGGAGGCAAAGCCCGGGTAGAGGTCGGCGAAATCGGACATGAGTTCCATCCCCTCGAATGCCTTGTCCGGCCACCTTTAGCGAGCGGCCACGGTGCCCCCATCCCAAAACGTCGAAAACAACCCCATGCAAAGTAGCACGGCGATCGCCCGCAAGCGCGCTTCCGATGCGCGCTTTCCGGAAAAACGTCAGTTAGATCTTGGCCTTCTCCGCCTCTACTGCCTGCCAGCCGATGTCACGGCGGCAAAAGCCGTCCGGCCAGCGGATGCGGTCGACCGCCTGGTAGGCGCGCGCCTGCGCCTCGGTGACAGTCTTGCCGAGCGCGCAGACATTGAGCACACGGCCGCCATTGGCGAGGATCGCGTCGTCCTTCGCCACCGTGCCAGCATGGAAGATCTCGACCGTGTCGACCTTGGCGGCCTCGTCGAGCCCTTCGATGCGCGTGCCTTTCTGATAGTCGCCGGGATAGCCCTTCGCCGCCATCACGACGGTGAGCGCCGATTCCGGATACCAGCGCAGATCAAAATTCCTGAGTTGCCCGTCGCAGGAGGCGAGCAGCGCCGGCACGAGGTCCGACATCATGCGCAGCATCAGCACCTGACACTCGGGATCGCCGAAGCGGACATTGAACTCGAACAGCTTTGGGCCCTGGGTCGTCAGCATGATCCCTGCATAGAGCACGCCGCGGAACGGTGTGCCGCGCTGCTTCATGCCTGCGACCGTCGGCAGGATGATTTTGGCCATGATGGCGTCGTGGATCGCCGGCGTGACCAGCGGCGTCGGCGAATAGGCGCCCATGCCACCGGTGTTCGGGCCGACGTCGTGGTCGAACACGCGCTTGTGGTCCTGGGCAGAGGCGAGCGGAATGGCGGTCTCGCCGTCGCACAGCGCAAAGAAGCTGATCTCGCGGCCCGGGAGGAATTCCTCGATCACCACCTCGGTGCCGGCCTCGCCAAAGGCACCGTCGAACATCATGGCGATGGCGTCCTCGGCTTCGCGGATGGTCTTGGCGACCACGACGCCCTTGCCGGCGGCAAGGCCATCGGCCTTGACCACGATCGGCGCGCCCTGGCTATGAATGTAGGCGAGCGCCTCCCTGGCATTGGTGAAGCGCTTGTAGGCGCCGGTCGGAATGCCGAACTCGGAGCAGAGCGCCTTGGTGAAACCCTTGGAGCTTTCGAGCTGGGCGGCCGCCTTGCTCGGTCCGAACGCCTTGATACCGGCTGTCGTCAGGTCATCGACGATGCCAGCCGCGAGCGGTGTCTCCGGACCAGCCACGACGAGCTCGACAGCGTTGGTCTTGCAGAAGCTGATCACGGCGGCATGGTCGGCGATATCGAGCGCGACGCATTCAGCCTCGCGCGCGATACCGGCATTGCCCGGTGCGCACCAGAATTTGGTGACCAGAGGAGACGCCGCGATCTTCCATGCGAGGGCATGTTCGCGGCCGCCGGAACCGAGCAGGAGAATGTGCATGCAAGTCTCAAAACGGGGGTGTGCTGGCCGCGTCGGTCGCACGAATCCGCGCTGGCCTCAAGGGGGTCGTTCCAACACCGCCGTCATTCCGGGGCGTCGCGAAGCGACGAACCCGAAATGACGATGAAGAGGGCTCGCAGCTAGCCCTGCTTCCCCGCAATGATCTCCTGCAACGTCGCCACATGCCGCGCGAAGGCGCCGCGGCCAGCAGCGGTGGCGGTGACGGTGGTCTGCGGCTTTTTGCCGACAAACGCCTTCTCCACCGAGACGTAGCCGGCCTTGGCCAGCGTCTCGATATGCGCGCCCAAATTACCGTCGGTGGCGCCGGTCAGCTTCTTGAGCCGGGAGAATTCGAGACCCGACGTCCCCGGCAGCGCGTTCAGCGCCGCCATGATCTTGAGCCGCAGCGGCTGGTGGATGATGTCGTCGAGCTCGGCCATGGCACTAGCTCCGCCGCATCCAGAGGCCGCCGAGGATGAGGCCACCACCATTGACGAAGGCCATCCACAGCGGAAAGGCCTCGCCGATGTAGAAATAGCCGATCAGCGTCAGCGCGGTGATACCGAGTCCGATCGCGACGAAGGCGTTGCCGAACCAGAGGCCCGCCAGCGCGTAGAACAGCATAAAGTAGATAGTCCAGAACGCGCCCTGTTGGCGTGGCGTGAAGTGCCCGAGCACCAGCGCGCAAAAATAGCCGAACGCGATGAGCAGCAGGAAGGCAACGAACGTCCTGACATCGAAGCTGCGGACGCCTGTCCTGGCGCGGTTGGAGGCACTGACGGCAAACGATCCGGCGATGCCGAAAACATAGACTGCGAACCAGATGTAATAGCCCTGACGCGGCCAGAGGTAGGTTGCGACGTTCGCCGCGAAGACAAGCCCACCCCAGAGGACCATCATCAGGCTGGCGAGATCGTAGATCCGTGACTGCCGCAGGCGCTGGACGATGTCGTCGATCTCGGCCAGCGCTTCGGAGGCCTGCTTGCTGTCGATCATGACTGTCCCGCTCCACGCGTCGCCACGTCGTCCGCGATCGCCGAGACCGCCTTCGGATTGGTGACGATGCCCATGTGGTTGATGCCTTCGAGGACCTTGACGTCGATGGACGACTTGATCGCCTGCACGGTGCCTGCATAATTGTCCGAGATCATCATCTCGTCCTCGGCGCCGCCGAAGATCGTCATTGGGCGCGTCACATTGGGCAGGTCGATGCGATAGCCGCGCGTGGCGAAGTTGCGCATGAGGCGGTCAGAATAGGTGGAGACCAGGATCTTCTCGTAATTCGGCGGCACGGCGAAGGCGAGCACCGGAAGCCCTGAACAGCAATCGATGCCTAACTTGCGGAGTGCGGCGAGGCCGAAGAGGCGCGGGATGTCGGCATTGGCCCAGCCACCGGAATGCGGCTTGTTGGTCGGCGCGTCGTAACCGAGATAAGGCGCGAGCAGCACGGTGCGCACGAACATGTCCTGCATGATGGGCGTCGCGGCGACGCGCAGCGAGAAGCCGCCGCCGGCGGAATGGCCGATCAGGGTCAGCGGCAAGTCCGGCGCGCTCTTGCGGACATGCGCGACGAAATCGACGAGATCGTCCTCGAGCTGGCCGACATGGCCGATATCGCCATGCGTGCCCGAGCCACCGTGGCCGCGCATATCGAGCGCCCAGGTCTCGACCCCGCGCGCGGCAAGCGCCGCCGTCAGCGCGTGATTGACCGTGCCTGATGAGCCGGAGGAGCCGTGAATGAAGACCGCGCCGCGGCCGGTCGCCTGCCCCTTCGGGACGTAATGCCGGTAGCCCAGCCAGGTGCCGTCGCGAGCCTGGAAGCGTTCAAGTGCCGGCATCGTGGACCAGTCAATACCCTTGGCAGAGTCCGACACTGAGCGCATTTCAGGCGGGCGCTCCAGGGGGTTCGCGATCATCGCGGTCAGCAGCAGCGCGACGACGCCAACCCCACACAGGCCCCACTTCAACAGGCTCAAAGCACCTCGCAGCAACCGGATCGCCATGGCTCAAACTCCCGTTGGCTCTATCACCAATAGAGAACTCTATATTACAGAGTACTCTTTCGATCAAGTCTCCGATTGGCGCTTCCGGGCGAAAATCCCTAGTTTGAGTTTCGATCCCCAAATGCCGAATCGTTTGCCGATGCCGCCAGCGGAACCCTTGCTCAACACGCCCGAATTCACCGTCTCCGAGCTCTCTTTGTCCCTGAAGCGGACTGTGGAGGACACCTATGGCCATGTTCGCGTCCGCGGCGAGATCTCCGGTTTTCGCGGCGCGCACTCCTCCGGGCACTGCTACTTCGCACTCAAGGACGAGAGCGCCAAGATCGAGGCTGTGATCTGGAAGGGCGTCCATGGCCGGATGCGCTTCAAGCCGCAGGAGGGGCTCGAGGTCATTGCGACCGGCAAGCTCACCACCTATCCGGGCTCCTCAAAATACCAGATCGTGATCGAGGCTCTGGAGCCGGCCGGCATCGGCGCGCTGATGGCGCTGATGGAGGAGCGCAAGAAGAAGCTTGCCGCCGAGGGCCTGTTCGACGAGGCGCGCAAGCAGCTGCTGCCCTGGCTGCCCGAGGTGATCGGCGTCGTGACATCGCCGACCGGCGCCGTCATCCGCGACATCCTGCATCGCCTGGAGGACCGCTTTCCCCGCCGCGTGCTGGTGTGGCCGGTGAAGGTGCAGGGCGAAGGCTCGGCCGAGCAGATCGCGGCTGCGATCCGCGGCTTCAACGCGCTGCCGGAAGGCGGCAAGATTCCGCGGCCCGACGTGCTGATCGTCGCGCGCGGCGGCGGCTCGCTGGAGGATCTCTGGTCGTTCAACGAGGAGATCGTGGTGCGCGCCGCCGCCGAGAGCATGATCCCGCTGATCTCGGCGGTCGGCCACGAGACCGACATCACGCTGATCGATTTCGCCGCCGATAAGCGCGCACCGACGCCGACGGCGGCAGCCGAGATGGCGGTGCCGGTGCGCAGCGATCTGTTCGTCGAGGTCGCCGATCTCGCGCGCCGCACCCGCGCCTGCTGGCAACGCGGCCAGGAGAGCCGCCGCAATGAGTTGCGTGCCGCAGCACGCGCCCTACCGGCGGCGAGTGATCTTCTGGCGATCCCGCGGCAGCGGCTGGATTCCGCGGGCGCCGCCCTGCCCCGCGGGCTCAAGGCCAATACGCATGCGCATTTCCGCCGTTTCGCCGCGAGCAGTGCGCGCCTGACGCTGCGGGTGCTGCACGGGCAGATCGCGCAGGCCGATCATCGGCTCACGGTGTGCGGCGAACGGCTCGGCCTCTCCGCGCGCTCGCTGCTCCGGCAGCGGCGCGACCGCTTTGCCGGGCTCGAGGTTCGCTTGCGCGCCTCCAAGCTCTCCAACGCGCAGGCGCAGCGCAATGCGATCGCCCGGCAGCGCGAGCGCACCCACCGCCTGTCCGAACGTGCAAGCCGTGCACTGACGACGCTGTTGCAGCGGCTCGATGCGCGCGTGGAGAACAGCGGGAAACTGCTCTCCGCGCTGTCCTATCGCGGCGTGCTCGCGCGCGGCTTTGCGCTGGTGCGCGATGAGGCCGGACATCCCGTGCATGCCGCCGATGCGATCGGGCCGGGTGCTCGCGTCGAGATCGAGTTCGCGGATGGACGCGTGGGCGCGACCGCGGATGCGGACCGGCCGGCGCCTGAGGCGCGCACGCAGCCCAAGGCGGCACCACGCGAGGCGAAGCCGGCGCCAAAGCGCGTGGCGAAGCCGGTGGATCAGGGCAGTTTGTTTTAGAGTTGCAGGCGGAGCTTCCGCACGCTCAGCTGTCATTCCCCGCGAAAGCGGGGAATCCAGTACGCCGCGGCCTCTCCGTATTCGTCACCGTCTCTGGAATACTGGATCGCCCGGTCGAGCCGGGCGATGACGCCGAGAATGTGGAGCGCACTTGCCCCAAGCCCGTCATTGCGAGCGCAGCGAAGCAATCCAGGGTCTTTCCGCGGTGACAATCTGGATTGCTCACATGGGGAGTTGGTGTGTCAAGGTGGTTGGTCAGCTCTTTGTTCGATTGCAGGCCAGCTCTTCG